>JAFTNU010000025.1 GCA_017451735.1 Clostridia bacterium | reverse complement strand
GAGGCTAAGAAGCTGGGCATTCCGGTTATCGCTATCGTTGATACCAACTGCAACCCCGACGATGCCGATTATATCATTCCCGGTAACGATGACGCTATCCGCGCCATCAAGCTGATCTCTTCCGTGATTGCCGACGCCGTGATCGAGGGCAAGCAGGGCGAAGAGACCGCCGCTGTCGAGGCTCCCGCCGCTGAGGCTGAGGCCGAGGCTGAGAAGGACGCCGAGTAATTCGAATAAAATATAAGGAGAACTACAATGGCTAACATTACTGCAAAGGACGTTGCTGCTCTGCGTGCCAAGACCGGTCTTGGCATGATGGATTGCAAGAAGGCTCTCGTTGAGGCTGAGGGCGATGTGGAAAAGGCTGTCAAGATCCTTCGTGAGAAGGGCCTTGCTACCGCTGAGAAGAAGGCCGGCCGCGTGGCTGCCGAGGGCCGTGTTGACATTATGACCAAGGATGGCGTCACCGCTATGGTCGAGGTCAACTCCGAGACCGATTTTGCCGCTAAGAGCGACGCTTTCAAGGCTTTTGTTACCGGTCTGCTTGAGACCATTATCAAGAACAAGCCCGCAAACGTGGCCGCTCTCATGGAGCTGCCCTTCGTTGGCGGCACCGAGAATGTTCAGAAGACCCTTGTTGAGCAGATTGCTATCATCAAGGAGAACATCACCATCCGCCGTTTCGTTATCGTTGAGGGTGTGACCTCCACCTATATCCACGGCATGGGCGGCACCGGTGTTATTGTCAAGTTCGAGACCAATGTTGCCGATAAAGAAGGCTTTGCCGAGTATGCAAAGAACATCGCTTTGCAGATCGCCGCAGGCAATCCCCCCCAGTATGTGAACATCGAGGATGTTCCCGCCGAGGCCGTTGCCGAGGAGAAGGCCGTTCTGATCGCTCAGATGAAGAACGATCCCAAGAACGCAAACAAGCCCGACAATATTCTCGACAAGATCGTTTCCGGTCGTCTTGGCAAGTTCTATGAGCGCGTTTGCCTTGTGGAGCAGGCATATGTTAAGGAAGACAGCATGACCGTCGGCGCTTACACCAAGGCAACTGCCAAGGAGCTGGGCGGCGACATCAAGATCGTTTCCTTTAACCTCTTTGAGAAGGGCGAAGGCATCGAAAAGGTGGAAGAGGATTACGCAGCCGAGATCGCAAGACTTTCCGGCGTAAAGCAATAATTCCTTCTGTTAATCAACAAAAAACGCAACGTCTCGGACGTTGCGTTTTTTGTTGATTGTTATTGCCTTGCATGATTGACAATCAAGGACGATTTTGATATAATGAAACAAATACGATTTCATTCGGGTCAAAAGCCGGAAAGGAGAGAGCATGGAGCTGACAACCGTGGTATGCCCGGTTTGCGGGGCATTAATGTCCGGTGATGGTGGCAGAGTGGTGTGCCCTTATTGTAAAACCGCGCATGTGGTGAACGATCCCCGCGCAGAGCGCGATTTTGCCAAGGCAAATGTGTTTCGCGAGAGCGCCCGCTTCCGTGAAGCGGAGGGGCTGTATCAGAATATCATCAAAGCCTATCCGAATACCGATCACGCCGATGTGTATTGGAATCTGTTGCTTTGCCAGCAGCGGGTGATGTTCGAGACCGACGAGAAGGGGGAGCGCTTTCCTTCATTTTATTCTATTGCACCGGAGGATATCGAGACCTCTCCCCATTACATCAGTGCCATCACTCTGGCAGAACGCTCCGACCCCGAAAAGGCGGCACGGTTCCGCGATATGGGTGAGCGGATGGTACGCGCGAAACGGATGTACCGTACCATCGAGGAAACATCCAAGCCATATGATATTTTCATCTGCTTCAAAAAGACTGCCGCCGATGGCGGTGTGACCAAGGATCACGGTCTGGCATTCGATCTCTACAACCATTTTGCCAGTAAATATCGGGTGTTTTTCAGTGAAAAGTCTCTCAAAGATGTGGCGGTTCGTGAGTATGAGCCGAATATTTACTACGGCTTGTACACAGCCAAGATCATGTTTTTGCTATGCAGCAGAAAGGAATATCTGGAATCCCAATGGGTCAAGAATGAATGGAGCCGTTTCTGCGCTTTTTCTCAAAACAGCGCTGCAGGGAAAACGGTCATTCCGATCTTTATTGACGATTTTACGCCCGGCATGCTCCCGCAAGCATTGGCAGACTGCCACGGATTGCCTGCCGATGTGCATTTGATCGCTCAATTGGAAAAAATGCTGGAGCCTGTGCTGCATCCGGTGGACCTGTACCAAGAGATCAAACGGCTGGTTCGGGAAGAAAAGGGAGCCGATGCGCAAAAAGGGCAGAGCAAATCCGGGAAAAAACGCTTGCTGATCCCCATCATCGCTGCTGTTGTGATCGGTATGGCTGTTGCCGTTTCCCTGATTGTTTACAATATCGGCAAAAACGAGGAAGATTCCACCGTAACCGATCCTGTGACACCTCCGGGAGATGTGCCTGAAGAAACGGCGCCTTATGAATATTCGGCCTTCGGGAACGGTGTTCGCCTGGATCGGTGGAATCTCGACGGCCAAACGGCCACCATTCCCGAAACGATTGACGGATTGCCGGTGGTGGCAATCGGAAATGATGCATTTTCCGGTTGTGGGAGTGAATTGACAAGCATTACCATCCCGTCTACGGTGACTGTGATCGGTGATTCGGCCTTTGCCCGTTGCAGCTCGCTTTCCGGCATCGTGATCCCCGAGGGAGTGACCGATATCGGTCGGAATGCTTTTGAAGCTTGTGAAAATTTGATAAATGTAACGATTCCGTCCTCTGTTGTCAATATGGGCACGGGCGTGTTTTCGAATTGTAAAAAATTGACCGGCGTGACGATCAGCAACGGTGCCACAAATATTGGTCAGAATGCCTTTGAGGGATGCGTCAAGCTTACCACCGTGACGATTCCCGCAAGCGTTACGACCATTGGGGACTCCGCCTTTTCTCGATGCGCGGCGCTCAAAAGCATCACCATCCCGGAAGGGGTAACAAGCATTGCCTCCAATATGTTTGCCAATTGCACGGGATTGACAAGTGTCACCATCCCTGCAGGCGTTACAAGCATCGGCGAGGCCGCTTTTTCGGGGTGTACGGGGCTTACAAGCATCACGATCCCTGCAAATGTGGTAAGCATCGGTTACGGTGCATTCAGTGGTTGTAAGGCGCTGACAGAGATCAACTACAATGCCACGGCATTGGAAGCAATGAGTGGCTATCATCGGACCTTTGATGAGGCAGGGAAGGGTGGCGAAGGGATCACCGTTTATATCGGTGCCAACGTGACCGTGATTCCCGCTAATCTCTTTGTCGGTGTTTCCAATATTGTTTCGGTGGTCTTTGCTCAGGACAGCGTTTGCGAGAGCATCGGCGATTCCGCATTTTACAATTGCACCAATCTGGCAAATATGACGATTCCCGCAAGTGTCGTGAGCATCGGTGAGCAGGCGTTTCGCGGTTGTGTGGGGCTGACGGAGGTCACGATCGGTGATGGTGTAACCGATATTGGCAGTCAGGCCTTTTCCGGCTGCTCCAATCTGGCAAGCGTAACGATCGGTCGGAGCGTCAGAAGCCTCGGTGAGAATGCCTTTCATAGCTGTGTCGGGCTGACGCAAATCAATTTCAATGCGACGGCGATGAGTGATTTAAGAGGCAATTTCTTTCATGATGCAGGTCGGGACGTAACGGGCATCACCGTATGCATCGGTGCCAACGTAACCGTGATTCCGTCATACCTTTTCTACAATGCTTCTTATCTGACGTCGGTCACGTTTGAGCAGGGAAGCCATTGTACAGGCATCGGAGATTTGGCCTTCAACGGATGCACACAGCTGGCCTCAATTACGCTCCCCGATTCGGTGACCACGATCGGTGCTTCTGCCTTCAACGGCTGTGCGCGCCTGGCAAGCATCACCATTCCCGAATTGGTCACGCAGATAGGTGAAAATGCATTTTTAGGCTGTACGGGATTGATCGAGATCAATTTCAACGCTACGGCAATGCTGCACCTGACCTCGGGTACTCCTGTATTCGGCAAAGCCGGTAGCCTGTCAAGCGGTATTACGGTAAAGATCGGTGCCAATGTCACACAGATTCCTGCATATCTGTTCTATCCCGGCCTTTATGACGACGCACCCAAGATCACATCCGTTGCTTTTGCACAGGGGAGCAAATGCACCTGCATCGGTGCCTATGCCTTCTATGCGAGCGCCGCGCTTTCGAGTGTAACCATCCCCGCAACGGTTACAAGCATCGGTTCCCGTGCGTTTGCTGATTGTGCGGGCTTGACCGAGATCAATTTCTATGCTACCGCACTGGATGATCTGCTATCCGGAGAGCAGCCGTTCCGGCTCGGCTCCACCGATACGCAAAATCCGATCACGCTCAATATCGGTGCCAACGTCACCAAGATTCCCGCTTATTTGTTCTACGAAAATTACAACATTGGGACCGTTGTATTCGAGCAGGGAAGTGTCTGCGTAAGCATCGGAGCCTATGCGTTCGGTCGTTGCACCGCTCTTTCCGCTATCACGCTTCCCGAAACGGTTACACAGATCGGGGAAAGAGCCTTCCAATCGTGTACGAGCTTGCAGTCCTTTGTCATTCCGTCAAGGGTCGCATCCATCGGCGCAGGTGCATTTTCCTACTCCTCACTGACCGGCGTGACGATTCCCGATAGTGTGACGACCATCGGCGCATACGCCTTTTCGGGTTGTGCATCCATGCAGAGCGTTACCATCGGTAAGGGCGTGGTAAGCATCGGAACACAGGCCTTCTATGACTGCACCGGGCTGACCGAGATCCACTTTAACGCCACCGCCATGCCCGATTTGAGTGAGCAGCTGTATATTTTCACACGAAATACGGCAACGTCCAATACCATCACGCTCAATATCGGCGCCAATGTAACGCAGATCCCCGCTTACCTGTTCAGCGGTGTAACCGATATGGTGGCTGTAAGCTTTGCAAGCCAAAGCCAATGCAAGACCATCGGCAGCGAGGCCTTCTACGGGTGCACGGGCTTGGTGAATATTGTCATTCCCGACGCTGTGACGACAATCGGAACCAAGGCCTTTTACGGATGCACCGGATTAACGGTCATCACCATAGGGAAGGGCGTAACAACGATTGGAAATTCGGCCTTCAGCGTCTGTACGGGTGTGACGCAGCTCAACTTCAACGCTACGGCCATGAGCGATCTGCAAGCCTGGAACAACGCCTTTTCTGTAGGAACCGATACGGTCGGCGTGACGGTGACGTTTGGGGCGAATGTGACCAGGATCCCTGCTTATCTGTTCCATTATGTGTCTGAGATCAAGGTCGTGGTATTCGAAGCCGATAGCCGGTGCGCCGATATAGGCGACGGTGCATTCCTCGGTTGCGAATATCTGGTCAACATCAAGATCCCCGAAAATGTGACGCATATCGGCATCAGTGCGTTTTATGCTTGCAGTGCGCTGTCCGAGATGGAATTTGAGAGCACCGAGGGATGGGTCGCCACCAACGATTTTGCCAGCTCCGCTATACCGAGTGCGGACATGAAAAATTCCCAAAAAGCGGCAGAACTCTTCAAGAATTCCGAATCCGATTGGGAACGCAGCTGATTTTAGCTTTTTTCGACATCTCCCAAGAGAGCTTTCCCTTGGGAGATGTTCTTTTGTATGAAATATTGACAAAGAAAAACAAATTTGCTATAATAAAACAGATCATGATTTCATTCTCGGTGTCAGCCGAAAAGGAGAATGTATGGAATTGACAACGGTGGTATGCCCGGTTTGCGGAGCGCCCCTGCCCGGCGAGGGCGGAAAACGGGTCTGCCGATATTGTAAGTCGGTCCACATAGTGGGCGATCCACAGCTGGAGCATGATTTTGCTCAGGCAAATGTTTTCCGCGAGAGCACCCGCTTCCGCGAGGCGGAGGGGCTATATCAGAATATCATCAAGGACTATCCCGACAGGGATCATGCGGATGTTTACTGGAATCTGTTGCTTTGCCAACAGCGCGTGATGTTCGAGACCGACGAGAAGGGGGAGCGCTTTCCTTCCTTTTATGCCGTAGCAGAGGAGGATATCGAGACCTCATCCTACTACATCAGTGCCATTGGTCTGGCCGAACGAAACGACCCCGAAAAGGCGGCGCGCTTCCGCGATATGGGCGATCGGCTGATACAGGCCAAGCGCCTCTATCATACCATCGAAAAGACCTCTGCCCCCTACGATATTTTCATTTGCTTCAAGAAGAGTGCTTTTGACGGGGGAGTGACCAAGGATCACGATCTGGCCTATGATCTCTACAACCATTTTGCCGGTCGATACCGCGTCTTTTTCAGTGAAAAATCCCTGAAGGATGTGGTGGTCCGCGAGTATGAGCCCAACATTTACTACGGTCTGTACACGGCAAAGGTCATGCTGGTTCTGTGCAGTAAGCGGGACTATCTGGAGTCTCAATGGGTCAAGAACGAATGGAGCCGTTTTCACGCCTTCACCAAAAATTCCGCCACCAATAAAACCATCATTCCCATCTTTATCGACGAGTTCAAGCCGAGCATGCTCCCCGAGGAGCTGGCAGGCTATCAGGGTCTGACGGCCGATGTCCATCTGATTGCCGAGCTGGAGCGCACCCTGGAGCGTATCGTCCATCCCATGGATCTGTCCGAGGAGATCAAAAGGATCATTCAGGAGGAATCGGACGGAAAACAAAAAAAGAAAAAACGCAGACTGCAGCTGAAGCCGCGGCATATTCTGGCCATATCCGCAGCGGTCGTTGTGATCGCTGCCGTGATCGGCATCGCTTCGCTGGTGGATAAGATCGGCGGCAGTATTTTGAACGGCGGCAGCACAAATTCCGATAAGAGCATCTATGCGGACGACGGCGGTGCGATGGAGAATCCCATACCCGAGGCTGATGGCAACCAATCTTCGGGGGTACCCGAATACACCTGCTCCGCATCGGGAGAAGGGGTTTCTATCGATTCCTGCCATAATGTCTCGGGGGCGGTTGTGATCCCCGATACCATAGAAGGCAAAACGGTTGTGAAGATCGGTGACAATGCCTTTAGTCGTGAAAAGGGGATCACAAGTGTGACGATTCCATCCTCGGTGACGACCATCGGTCTGTATGCTTTTTCCGGATGCAACCAATTGACCACCGTGACGCTTCCCCAAAATTTGACAAGCATCGGCACCGAGGCCTTCGGTGATTGCACATCCTTGACAAGCATTGCGATCCCCTCGGGTGTAACGGAAATCGGCGATTCGGTCTTTTCCGGATGTACTGCATTAAAGACCGTCACCCTGCCGTCTGATCTGATCAGCATCGGTGCATCTGCCTTTTCACAGTGCGGAAAGCTGGAAACTATTTTCATCCCCGCAAGCGTGACCTCCATTGGCTCCCGTGCTTTTTACGCTTGCGAAAAGCTCGGCAGTGTAACGATCCCCGCAGGTGTGACCACCATCAATGAATCCACCTTTTACGGTTGCGCGGCCCTGAAGAGTGTCACGATAGGTGAGGGCGTAGTCACCATCGGTGAGAGTGCCTTCGCTGATTGCACCGGCCTGACCGAGATCCATTACAATGCAGCTGCCGCCAATCATCTGCGTGAATCCAATTATATTTTTTCAAAATCGGGGCAGAGCGGCATCGGTATCACGGTCAATATCGGCGCCAACGTAACCCGCATCCCCAATTATCTGTTCTCACCCTATTCATCTGCGGATAGTGCCCCCAAGATCGTGACCGTTTCTTTTGCGGCCGATAGCCAATGCGCCACCATCGGCAATTACGCATTTTCTTATTGTGATGACCTGACGGCCATAACGCTTCCGTCCTCGCTGACCAATCTGGGTGACGGTGCATTTCAGGCCTGCACGGCGCTTGAAGCAATTGTGATCCCCTCCGGTGTAACGGTGATCGGCGCTTATACATTCGATTGCTGCGAGGGCTTGACAAGCCTGACCCTACACGAACAGATCACGAACATCGGCGAGGGTGCTTTCTTCAATTGTATCGGTCTTAGCAGCGTTACGATCCCGTCCGGCGTCATACGGATCGGCTCCGATGCATTTGGCCAGTGCATGGGGCTGACAGCAATTTACTTTAATGCTACGGAAATGAGTAATGCAACGGCTAATTCCTCTATTTTCGGTTATGCCGGTTACAACGGAGATGGCGTTACGGTTTATATCGGTGAAAATGTGACCCGGATTCCTGCGTATTTGTTTTACGGCTCGGAAGTGAAGATTACAAAGCTGCAATTCCAGGGAACTGCTCAATGCATCGGCATCGGGGATTATGCTTTTGCCGACTGCCAAAATTTGCTTGAGGCAGAAATTCCTGCCTCTGTGACAAGCATCGGTCAATGTGCTTTCAGAGGATGCAGCAAAATGAGTGTGATCTTTGCCAACACCCAGGGCTGGATGCGTACGCAATCGGCTTCTGCCGTGGATGGTGAATCGGTGTCCCTGAGCGGTACGGGGAGTGATGCCGTGCTTCTGTTTGATACGTATGACGATTATTACTGGAAACGCAATTAAAATGCCAACATCTCCGCAGAGTCAAGGCTCTGCGGAGATGTTTTTGAAATTTCTGAAAAATTTGAACCGTTTTGCCATCTTTTTCGTCGTTTGCTCTTTACAAATACCGAAAAATAGAGTACAATATATAAGAATAAGCAAAAGAGAGGTATGGCGATGACAGCTCCGAAATACAAACGCATTCTTCTGAAGCTGTCCGGCGAGGCACTGGCCGCCGGAGGCACTGGGATCCTCAATTTCGATTTCATCGATGAAATCGCAAAAGTGCTCCACCGTTGCCGCGAGGCAGGCGTGGAGGTCGGTGTGATCGTTGGTGCGGGCAATATCTGGCGCGGGCGCCAGGGCGGTGAAATGGATCGGACCCAGGCAGACCATATGGGTATGCTGGCCACGGCCATCAACGCCCTTGCTTTGCAAGACAGATTCTGTGCCGCGGGGCTGGATGCTATTGTCATGAGCGCGGTGGAAATGCCCGCCTTTGCCGATGCCTTTACCGTGCGCGATGCCAAGCGGGCGTTGGAGAAGGGTAAAACCGTGATCTTTGCCTGCGGACTGGGTCAGCCGTTCTTTTCCACCGATACTGCCGCGGTGCTCCGTGCCGCCGAGATCGGTGCCGACGCAGTACTGATGGCGAAAAATATTGACGGTATCTACACCGCCGATCCCCGCAAGGATCCCACTGCCGTGCGGTACAAGGAGGTCACCTACAAAGAGGTGCTGGATAAAGAGCTGAAGGCGCTGGATCTGTCGGCAACGACCTTCTGTATGGATAACGGCATCTGCTGTTATGCCTTTGAGCTCCGCGATCCCGAAAACATCTACCGTGTGGTCATGGGTGAGCACATCGGTACCGAATTGCACCGTTGATTGCCCCACAAATCATAGAGAAAGTGAGAGAATACCATGAAGCTGAACACCAAAGAATATGAAGAGAAAATGGGCAAGGCCATTGCCGCTCTGGAGAACAACTTTGCCACCATCCGTGCAGGGCAGGCAAATGCGTCGGTTCTCAACCGTGTGACATTTGAATATTACGGTTCTCCCACCCCTCTGCCCACTATGGCGGATATCCGTCAGGCAGATGCCAGAACCCTTGTGATCAAGCCCTATGACGCTTCCACACTCAAGGCTATGGAAAAGGCGATCTTAGCTTCCGATGTGGGAATTACTCCCGCCAACGACGGTCAGGTGATCCGCCTGGTATTCCCCCAGCTGACCGAGGAACGCCGTAAGGAGCTGTGCAAGCAGGTCACCAAGATGGGTGAGGAGGCCAAGGTTGCCGTTCGAAACATCCGCCGCGATGCCAACGACACTGCAAAAAAGATGCAGAAGGATGGAGAGATGACCGAGGATGAGGGCAAGGCCTCCGAAAAGTCGATCCAGGATCTGACCGATAAGTTTACAAAGCAAATCGATGCCGCCGTTGCCAAAAAGCAGAGCGACGTCATGGCAATCTGACGGAAGAGGCGGGAAGAAACCGAAAGGCGACTTTCCGCTCTCCCATTTTCGAGGTGAACGATGAATCAAACCGTCAATGCAGAAGAACGTGCTCCCATCGGACATATCGCCTTTATCATGGACGGTAACGGCAGATGGGCGAAGCAACGGGGAATGCCCCGGGAATACGGACACCGCTTCGGCGTCAAGGCTTTTCAAAGGATCTTAGAGCACTGCCGTGACCTGGGTGTTCAGACTGTCACCGTTTATGCTTTTTCCACCGAGAACTGGAAGCGCCCCAAAAAAGAGGTGGATGCCATCATGAAGCTGATGGACCAATACCTGACCGAGTGCGAAAAAAAGATCGAGCGATACAATTTTCGCATCTGCTTTCTTGGGAGCAAGGCGGCTTTTGATGATAAGCGGCGCACGCGCATGGAAAAGCTGGAAAAGCAAACGGCAGGCCGTTTACAAACCTTGAATATTGCTCTGAATTACGGTGGACGCGACGAGATCGTTCATGCCTGTAATCGTTTGATCGCCCAGGGAGTCCGAGAGGTGACCGAAGAAAGCTTTGCATCGGCGCTTTATACGGCAAAAAGCGAGGATCCCGATTTGATCATCCGTACAGGCGGGGATCTGCGTATTTCCAATTTTCTGTTATGGCAGGCGGCTTACGCCGAGCTGTATTTTACCGATGTGCTCTGGCCTGATTTCGGCCCCGCCGAGCTGGATGCCGCCATCGAGGATTTTTACAAACGCAAGCGCCGTTACGGCGGCGTTTGACGATTGATAGAAGGGGAGGGCTTTTGATGAAAGTCCGTATTATCACGGCGGTGGTTGCTATCGCCGGTATCTTTCCGTTCTTCTGGTTTTCCGATCCGGTGGAACCGACCAATCCGCTCAATTATCTGTTCCCGTTGCTCATTTCGCTGATCACCTTTGTATCGGTCTGGGAATTGCTGCATTGCATGGAGCTGGATAAAAAATATTTTGTCAGTGTACCGTTGTATCTGGCAGCATTGGTCTTTCCGATGCTGGCGCGCATCATGCGCAACATGCGCGAGGCCTTTATTCTGGCCGCCATTCTCACCGCGCTGGTGCTGGTGATCTATCTCTTTGCCGTTATCGTTTTTCAGTTCGGAAAACTGGATATGGGCAAGATCGCGCTGGCCTTTATGACCTCCTTCTATGTGATCGGTGCCTTTTCCTCCATCATTCTTCTACGTGATGAGGGTGTTGCGGGCAGATTTCTGTTCCTGATTCCGTTTGTGTTCTCTTGGGTGACCGACTCCTTTGCGTATTTCTCCGGCCGTTTGTTCGGCAAGCATAAGCTGATCCCATCGGTCAGCCCCAAAAAGACGGTGGAGGGCGCCATCGGCGGCGCTGTATTCTGCGCGTTGACCGCTTTCCTTTACGGACTGATTGTCAATGCTGCCTTCGATGTGACACCCAACTATCCCGTGCTGATCATCGGCGGCTTGATCATTTCGGTGGTTTCGCAGATCGGGGATCTTGTCATGTCCGCCATCAAGCGCCAGTACGGTGTAAAGGATTTTGGATATATGCTCCCCGGGCACGGTGGATTGCTCGACCGTTTTGATTCCAGCATCGCCGTCACGGTCGTGCTGATCGTGATCAACACCTATTTTCCGATTTTTCAGGTAATTTGATATGACAGAAAACAAGTTTCCCAAAATTCTGGTGCTTGGCTCCACCGGCTCGGTGGGAGAGCAGGCACTGGATGTTGCCGCAAAATGCGGTATTTCGGTGCGCGGAATCAGCGCACACCGAAATTGGCGGCGTGTTGCCGATCAGGCACGCGCCCTTCGGATCCCCGTTGTGGCTATGACCGATGAGAGTGCCGCGCGCGAATTGCGCGCGGCACTTGCCGATACTCCCATCAAAGTCAAAAGCGGCAATGAAGGACTGCTTGAAATGATTCGGGAAAGCGATGCGGAATTTGCCGTGAATTCGATTCTGGGGGAGGCGGGGCTGTTGCCCACGCTTACCGTGATCGAATCGGGCAAGGATCTGGCCCTTGCCAATAAGGAATCCCTTGTGGTGGCAGGTGAGCTGGTCATGCAGTCGGCAATAGAGAAGCGTTGCCGTATTACGCCCGTGGATAGCGAGCATTGCGCCATTTATCAATCCTTGCGCTCGGGCGAAGCCAAAGAAATCAAAAAGCTGATACTCACAGCCTCCGGCGGTCCTTTTTTCGGTAAAACGACAAAAGAACTGGAAAATCTGACTGTGGATGACGCGCTGGCCCACCCCACATGGAGCATGGGCGCTAAGATCACCGTGGATTCCGCAACGCTGATGAACAAAGGCTTTGAGATCATCGAGGCCGCCCATCTGTTCGGCGTTGGTGCCGACCGCATCGATGTTGTGGTCCATCGGGAGAGTATAATCCATTCTATGGTCGAATATATTGATAACAGTGTCATTGCCCAGATGTCGGTGCCCGATATGCGCCTGTGTGTACAGTACGCCCTGACCGCGCCTCGGCGCACGCCTGCAGTGATTCCGCCACTGGACCTGGTCTCTATCGGCAAGCTGACCTTTTTTGCCCCCGATGAGCAGACCTTCCCGCTCCTTGGTGCGGCGAGACGCGCCCTGGCCGCAGGAGGTGCTTCTCCTGCCGCGCTCAATGCCGCAAACGAGGTGGCGGTGAACGCCTTCCTTGAACGGCGTATTTCGTTGTTGCAAATTTTTGATACGGTCTTGCGCGTGGTGAATGATATGCCTCACGCGGCGGGAGCACGCACACTTTCCCAGATTCTTGACATTGACCGCGAGGCCCGAGAACGCGCCACGGCCATCATCTGAATTAGAGGAGTAATTTATGACCGCAGTTTATATTTTGCTTGCGCTTTTTGTATTCGGCCTTTTGGTCATGATCCATGAGTTCGGACATTTTATCATGGCGCGGGTCTTTGGTGTCGGTGTTCGCGAATTTTCTATCGGCATGGGCCCAAAGCTGTTTTCCTGGAAGGGGAAAAAGCAATGGGCAGCGACCGAGAAAAAAATCCCCGCCATCCGATTGGATGAAAACGGGGAATTGGAGGAGGATCCGGAAGAGGAGGAGCCCGAGGAGCGGGTCACCGTTTACTCCCTGCGCCTTCTTCCCATCGGCGGTTATTGCAGTATGGTGGGTGAGGACGAGGAATCGGATTCTCCCGCGGCCTTTGGCAATAAAAGCGTCTGGAAACGGATCCTGATCGTCATGGCAGGTGCTGTGATGAATATTATCCTCGGGTTCCTTTTGATGTTCGTATTGGTGCTCAATACGGCTCAATTGGCCTCCAATACCATTGGTGCGTTCAATGAGGGCGCCACAAGCCCCTCCTACGGCTTACAGGTGGGGGATGTTGTCACTCATGTGAACGGTACCCGCGTCCATACGGGTAACGAGCTGGTTTACGAGGTCATGAATCAAGGGTATGAGGCTATTGATCTGACCGTGGAGCGCGGCGGCGAAAGGATCGAGCTCAACGGCATTCTGTTTCCGGGGATGGAGGCGGAAGGGATCGCCTTCGGCTCTCCCGATTTCCGTGTGTATGCAGAGGAGCGGAATTTCGGCAATCTGATGAAGCACACCTTCTTCCGCTCGGTTTCCACCGTGAAGATGATCTACGATCAGCTCTTTGATCTGATCCGCGGGCGGTTTGGTATGAATGCCGTTTCGGGCCCCATCGGCATCACCGAGGAGATCGGAAATGCCGCCAAATCGGGCTTTGATACCTTCCTGTATCTGGTCATCGTCATTACCATCAATTTAGGGGTGTTCAATTTGTTGCCTGTTCCCGCGCTGGACGGCGGTAGATTACTGTTTTTGCTTATTGAGGCGGTTTTGCGACGCCCGGTCAATAAAAATGTAGAAGGATATATTCATTTTGCAGGTCTGATGATTCTCTTCGGTATCATGATATTGGTGGCCTGCAAGGATATAGCAGGACTGTTTACAAGATGAAATATAATGATATTCGCCGTAAGACCCGCAGTGTAAAGGTAGGGAACAAGGTCATCGGCGGGATGGCACCGATTGCCATCCAGTCCATGACCAATACCGATACACATGATATAGCCGCTACACTTGCCCAGATCCGTGCCCTGGAAGGCGCGGGATGCGACATCGTGCGCTTGACCGTACCGGATGAAGGAGCGGCAAATACGATTTTTGCTTTAAAAGAGGCAGACGTCAGAATTCCTCTGGTGGCGGATATCCATTTCAATTACCGTATTGCCATCGCTTGCGCCGAGCGCGGCGTGGACAAGATCCGCATCAATCCCGGCAACATCGGTGGCGAGGAGAATGTGCGCGCCGTGGTGGAAGCCTGCCGCAAATACGGCGTTCCGATTCGGATCGGTGTCAACGGCGGCTCGCTTGAAAAGCACATTCTTGCAAAGTACGGAGCTCCTACACCCGATGCGCTGGTGGAAAGCGCTCTGTATCATGCCGGCTTATTGGAAAAATTCAATTTTTACGATACGGTGATCTCCTTGAAGGTCTCCGAGGTGTCTGCCATGATCGCGGCTAACCGGGCTTTGGCCCGGCGGTGTGACTATCCGCTTCATTTGGGTGTGACCGAGGCAGGGGATACCGAAATGGGCAGTATCAAAAGTGCCATCGGTATCGGTGCGCTCCTGGCCGACGGTATCGGCGATACCGTGCGGGTATCCTTGACCGCCGACCCTGTAGAGGAGATCGGCGCCGCACGCCGTATTCTTTCCGCTCTTTCGGTAGAAGGGCAGTCGGGCATGAACATTGTCAGCTGTCCCACCTGCGGACGAACTCGGATCGATCTCATCTCTCTTTCGGCACGGTTCAAGGATGCCGTACGCCGTGAGGGACTCTCCGATCTGCCCCTGCGGGTGGCGCTGATGGGGTGTGCCGTCAACGGTCCCGGTGAGGCCAGAGAGGCCGATATCGGTATTTGCGGCGGTGACGGAGAAGCCCTTTTGATCGCCAGGGGTGAGATCATTCGAAAAATTCCCGAATCCGATGTGATCGACGTGCTGATCGGAGAATTGAAAAAAATAAAAGAGAAGATGTAAAGCGGCGGTCACCGCCGTGTGAGGTGAAACATGGCAGGGAAAAACCTGTTGGAAATATTTGCAAAATATCAACCGAGTGAGCGGAATGCCGCGTGGATGCTAACGGCCACCGACATTCGCTTGCGGGCGGATAAGGAGCGGCGAATGATCGAGGTCAGCGCCGCTTTTCCCGCTTTGGTGGAAAAACGCGTCCTTTATGCCGTTGAGGCTGAGATCGAGAAGGCCTATCAGCTGAATCACGTGCGCATTCTGCCACACTATCCCGCCGAGCTGTTCGATCAGCGTTATATTCCCGAGCTGTTGGAGGAGACACAACGTATCGGTATCGTGGCGCGGGGCTTTTTTCACTCGTATCGAGCAAACCTTGCAGACGGCGAGTTGACCATCGAGATGCCTTATATCGACGAAAGTCTGCTTTTAATGGAGGCGGGTAAGACCCCCGAGGTCATAGAGGGGATCGTTCGCAGTGAGTTTGGACTTTCGATCAAGGTACATATCTGTCACTCTCCCGAGCTGGCGGCCTCTTATTCCTTTCGTGATACCGATGCCGAGCTGGCCGAATGGGATGCCAAGCTCAAGCAGAGCAGTGCGGAATATGACCGTATGCAGGAAAACCGCCGTGCCATTGGTCCCAGCGAATCGGCTGCCCCCGCTGACGACGATCAGAACCCCGGTGCTCGCCGTATCATGAGTCTTTTGGGCGAGGTAGGGGACGCGGTGATCGAGGACGGTATTTGCCGCATCGGTACCCGTGCGTTTGATATTTCGGAGCCGAATTTTGCCATCGGATCTCCCTTTGAGATCAAGCCCGTGCCCCTTGCCCGTGTAGACAGACAAATGCGCAACGTGGTCATTATCGGCGAGGTGTTCGGCTACACGCAGGATACCAACCGTTCCGGCGATAAATTCAATGTCAGCTTCGGTGTGACTGACGGAAATACCTCGATCATGGTCAAGAAATTTTCCTTGGAGCCCGACGATGCCGGGGCGCTTTCCGCCGTGGTGCGGGATGGTGCCGCGATCGCCCTGAAGGGCTACGCCAAGCACGACACCCATAAGGACGTGGTAGACGTAGATGTGACCTTCTACTACAGTGATATTGCCGTTGTCAAGAAGGTGGAGCGCGTGGACAATGCCCCCGTGAAGCGCGTGGAGCTTCATCTGCACACCACCATGTCTAATATGGATGCCCTGATCCCCCCCGATAAAGCGGTAGCAATGGCCAAAAAGTGGGGGCACCCCGCCGTTGCCATTACCGACCACGGAAATGTGCAGGGCTATCAGGATGCCATGCTCGCCTCCGAAAAGCTGGGGCAAAAGGTCATTTACGGTATCGAGGCCTATTTTGTTAACGATACTGCCAGCGCCCTTGACGGTGTCTATAACGGCACCTTTGAGGATGAGTTTATCGTGTTTGATATTGAGACCACGGGCCTTTCCAACGCCACCTGCGGTATTACCGAGATCGGTGCGGTCAAGGTCAAAAATGGGGAAGTGCTGGAGCGCTTCAACACCTTTGTCAACCCCGAAATGCCCATCCCTGAGGAGATCACCAAGCTGACCTCCATCACCGACGAGATGGTGAAGGATGCCCCGGTTATTGCCAAGGCACTGCCCGAGTTTCTCTCCTTTGTGGGGGATCGACTACTCATTGCTCATAACGCCGATTTTGACGTGGGCTTTATCCGCGAGGCGGCAAAGCGTAACGAATTGCCCTTTGAGAATCCATATCTTGATACAGTAGCGCTTTCCCGCCATCTGAATCAGGATCTGAAAAATCACAAGCTGGATACTCTGGCAAAATACTTTAGCTTGGGTGATTTCAACCATCACCGCGCCTGTGACGATGCCGAGATGCTTGCCATGATCTACTTCCGCATGCAGGAAAAGATGCAGAAGATGGAGATCCGCAGCTTCAAGGAGCTGCAAAACGAGATGAGTGCCTCGGCGGATCCCTTGCGCTTGCCCACCTATCACCAGATCCTTCTGGTCAAAAATAAGGTAGGACTTAAAAATCTTTATAAGCTGGTTTCCTACGGCTATCTGGATTATTATCGCAAGGTCCCACGCGTGCCCAAAACCGTACTGGAAAAGCACCGTGAGGGATTGATCGTGGGCTCTGCCTGTGAGGCGGGCGAGCTGATCACCGCTATGCTGGAGAACAAGCCCGAGAGTGAGATCGAGGAGATTGCAAAATTTTACGATTATCTCGAGATCCAGCCCCTGTCCAACAACCGATTTATGATCGATAAGGGGTTGATCGCCGATGAAGAGGGCCTGCGAAATCTCAACCGACGAGTGGTTGCATTGGGAGAAAAGCTAAGCATCCCTGTGGTGGCCACCTGTGACGCCCATTTTATGGATGATGAGGATGAGATTTTCCGTAAGATCCTGGTCAGCGTCAAGTTTAAGAATGATGACAAGGATTCCCATCTGTATTACCGTACCACGGAGGAGATGCTGGAGGAGTTTGCCTATCTGGGCGAAGAAAAGGCGTACGAGGTGGTGGTAACCAATACCAATGCCATCAACGATCAGATCGAGAGCGATATCCGTCCTTTTCCCAAGGGAACCTTTACCCCAAACATGGAGGGTGCCGAGGAGGATCTGCAGCGCATCTGCTATGAGCGCGCCAAGTCCATGTATGGCGATCCGCTCCCGGAGATCGTGGAAAAGCGCCTGGATAAGGAGCTGACCTCCATCATCAAAAACGGCTTTGCCGTGCTTTACATGATCGCGCAAAAGCTGGTGTGGTACAGTGAAAGTCAAGGGTATCTTGTCGGCTCCCGCGGCTCGGTGGGCTCCTCCTTTGTCGCCTCCATGGCAGGTATTTCGGAGGTTAACCCTCTGCCACCGCACTATTGGTGCCCCAAGTGTCAGCACAACGAGTTTGATGTGCCCGATGGGATCGGTTCGGGCTTTGATCTTCCCGATAAAAATTGTCCCGTTTGCGGAACAAAAATGAATAATGACGGCCACGACATTCCTTTTGAGACCTTTCTTGGCTTCTACGGCGACAAGTCGCCTGATATCGATCTGAACTTTTCGGGTGAGGTGCAGGGACGTGTTCATAAATACACCGAGGAGCTGTTCGGCGCCGAAAACGTGTTTCGCGCCGGTACCATCGGCGGTATTGCCGATAAGACGGCCTACGGCTTTGTGCTCAAATATCTGGAGGAAAAGGAACTGTCCATTCCCCGTGCCGAGATGAACAGACTGGCAGCCCATTGCGTGGGGGTCAAGCGCTCCACGGGACAGCATCCCGGTGGCATCGTGGTTGTACCCAAGGAATATGAGATCTACGATTTCTGCCCGGTACAGCATCCTGCCGATGACCCCAATTCGGATATTGTCACCACCCACTTTACCTTTGAATATCTGCACGACACCTTGCTCAAGCTTGACGAGCTCGGGCACGATATGCCGACCAAGTATAAGTGGATCGAGCGTTTTTCCGGCACCAATGTTATGGATGTGCCCATGAACGCAAGGGAAGTGTATGATCTGTTTTTGTCTACCAAGCCTCTGGGTATTTCGCCGGAGGATATCGACGCGCAGCTGGGAACCTACGGTCTGCCCGAGTTCGGCACCAACTTCGTTATGAAGATGGTGGAGGAGGCCAAGCCCCGCTCCTTTGCCGACCTGTTGCAGATCTCCGGCCTTTCTCACGGTACAGATGTGTGGACAAATAACGCTCAGGATCTGATCAAAGAGGGCGTTTGCGATATTTCCCACGTGATCGGATGTCGTGATAACATCATGAATGACCTGATCCGTTACGGCCTGGAAAATGCCCATGCCTTCAAGATCATGGAGGCGGTTCGTAAGGGCAAGGGGCTGACCCCCGAGTGGGAGGCGGAAATGCGCGAGCACAATGTGCCCGAATGGTATATCGGCTCCTGCAAAAAGATCAAATACATGTTCCCGAAGGCTCACGCTGCGGCGTACGTCATGTCGGCGATCCGTCTGGGATGGTATAAGGTCCATATGCCCATTGCCTTTTACTGCGCGATGTTTACCGTGGCGCCGGGCGGCTTCGATGCCGAGATCGTCATGGGCGGTAAATCCAAGGTGGTGGCCACCATCAAGGATATTGAAAAGCGGGGGAAGGAGGCTTCACCCAAGGAGCAGGCGTCCATCCCCACCCTAAAGCTGATCAACGAATGCATGGCGCGGCATATCCGCTTTTTGCCCATCGATCTGGAAAAATCCGATGCCAGGGCCTTCCTGCCGGAAAACGGAGCCATTCGCATGCCGTTCTCGGCACTGGAGGGCGTTGGTGAGAATGCGGCGGAAAGCATCATTAAGGCCCGCAACGAAGAGCCCTTTTTCTCCATCGAGGATCTGCAGATCCGTGCGGGACTCAACAAAAGCGTGGTGGAAAAGCTGCGTCACGCCGGCGTACTGGATAACGTGAATGAAACCGATCAGCTTTCGATGTTCTGAGGTTGCCTATGGAATTGCATTTTTACGATTCGTTACCGTCTACCAACCGCACTGCCTATGAGGCGGCGCGGGAGGGAGCAGAGGAATTCTATACCGTGGTGGCTAAGTGCCAGACTGCGGGGCGTGGGCGCCTTTCGCGCAGCTTTCACTCACCTGCGGGCGGCGTCTATTTCAGCACGGTTCTGCGTCCTGTCCTGCCATTTTCCCAATATGGCAGGATCACTCCCGTGGCGGCTGTGGCGGTCCATCGGGCCTTGGTTCATGTCACCGGGGTTGTGGCTCAATTGAAATGGGTCAACGACCTGCTTCTTTGCGGCAAAAAGATTTGCGGGATCCTGGCGGAATCGGGTACCGATCTTCATGGGGATCCTTTTGTGATTCTCGGCGTCGGCATCAATACCGCCCCGGTGGAGTTTCCACCCGAGCTGCGGGAGGTGGCAACCTTTGTACCCTGTGAGGATAACGCCGCCTTGATCGGTGCCATCTTGGCTGAGCTTGCTCCATATGAGCAGATCATCGAAAAAGGCACCTGGCTGGATTATTATCGGGAGTATTGCTCTTTTCTCGGTCAGGTCGTGGCAGTTATACAAGGAGATCAGGTGCGTTGCGGTGTCGCCTTGGATGTGCTGGAGGACGGTGCCTTGAAGGTGGATTTCGGTCATGGTGCTATCGAGGAGCTGCGCGGTGGCGAAATTTCACTGCGATTGGCGCAAAATTGCGAAATCTGACATAATCTGTAATAGATGATTCATAAAAGAAAGGATGCGTGAAACGACGCGTCCTTTCTTTTATGATATCCCACAAAAAAGTGAGGATTGATGTCATGATTTCGAATCGAACCATTGCAATATTGGGCGGGGATACCCGCCAGATTTCTTTGTGCGAGCGCTTGCTCGCCGAGAACATCGGAGTGCACACATTCGGATTGCCGTCGGAAAAGCTGTCCGCAGGGATCCATTGCTTTGACGATTGGCATGAGGCGATCAAGGGCGTCCATGCCGTCGTTCTGCCGCTTCCGGCCTCTCCCGATGGGCGTAGGATCCATTTGCCGCTTGCCACGGGAGAAGAGCCGCCCTTGATTGCCGAGCTGTTTGCGGGGCTTGGCAATCGGATTCCGGTGGCAGGGGGAAAATTCAGTCCTGCCTTGAAATTACTGGCCGAGGAACAGGGCGTAAGGCTATATGATTATTTCGAATGTGAAGAGCTTCAGGTCAAAAACGCTCTGCCCACGGCGGAGGGAGCGGTGTCGATCCTCATGCGCGAAGTGCCGCGCACGGTGTCGGGATTGCCTGTGGCGGTCACTGGATACGGACGCGTTGCCAAGGCACTGATCCGATTGTTGCTTGCCATGAATGCCACGGTCACTGTAACGGCACGCAAGAAGGAGGATATTGCATCGGCGGCCAAGCAGGGGTGCAAAACCGTTCTTCTTACCGACCAAAAATCTTTAAAAGACTTGTCAAAGGGGCAGGCGGTCGTTTTCAATACGGTCCCTTATTGGCTGTTTGATGACGAGGTGCTTGCCGATATGGACAAATCCATTTTGATCATCGATCTTGCCTCTGCCCCCGGCGGTGTGGATGCCAATGCGGCGGCGGCTTACGGCATTCGCGTGATATGGGCCTTGTCCTTACCCGGGAAATATGCCCCCATAACGGCAGGGGAGATCATTGCCGAAAGCGTGCTTGCTTATTTCAAAAAGGAGGGGATTCTATGATCGGCTTCGCACTTTGCGGTTCCTTTTGTACGATTCGGCGTGCTTTGGTAGAATTGGAGAGGTTAACCGAACGCTTTGAGGTGCAGGGGATCGTCAGTGAGGCGGTTTACAGCACCGATACCCGATTTGCGACTGCCGCCGATGTGCTGGACGAGATCAGGCAGCTGACGGGGCGGGAGCTGATCCACAACATTGTGGGTGCCGAGCCCTTGGGTCCCACCTCTCCCCTGGAGGCGCTGATCATCTGCCCCTGTACGGGAAATACCCTTGCCAAGATGGCCAACGGTATCACCGATTCCGGAGTAACAATGGCGGCAAAGGCCCATTTGCGCAGTAATCGTCCTTTGGTCATCGCGCTGGCCTCCAACGATGCACTTTCGGCAAATTTAAAGAATATCGGAGAGCTGTTGACGCGCAAAAACGTCTATTTCGTTCCCATGAAGCAAGACGATCCGGAAGGAAAGCCGCACTCGCTGGTAGCGGATTTCTCTCAATTGCCCAACACTCTGGATGCCGCCTTGAAGGGGAAGCAGTATCAAAGAATTTTTCAGGCATGAGGAACACAAAAGGCACTTGCGGAAAATTTTTGCCGCAAGTGCCTTTTGCGTAGAGCACCTCAGAGTGTTTTCTTCAAGACTCTGTTTTTATATTGCTTTGGCGTCATTCCCACATATTGCTTGAAGTTTTTGATAAAATGCGAGCTGTCCGAAAATCCGCATTCATAGCAAGCCTCGGCAACCGAGCTTCCGTTTTCCAGAAAGCCTTTTGCCAAGGCGATTTTTTTGATTCGCAAATATTGATTGACATTGACTCCCACATATTTTTTAAAAAGCGTGGACAGGTATTGGGGAGAAATATAAAAGTGCTTGGCAATGGCTTCGACGGAATGGATTTCTTGCGCATGCAGACCGATATGCTTTAATATATCACGCAGGTGCTTGGGGATCTCCGAAGGAATTTCAATCTCGGTGGGCGTATTTTGCTTGCTTTTGAAGGTTGATAAAACACCTTGCACTTGTAAGAGCAATCCGGCTGTCAGCAACCGTGTGCCTTGTGTATCCTCCGCATCGAGCAGATCGCTGATTTGATAAAGCAGGCTTAAAAATTCTTTTTTCTTTTCGGGAGGCAATGCTATCTTGTGTCCTTTAACCGAGCAATACTGCGTCAATGGGTCAAACCCGAAATCAGAGAAAGCATCAAGGGGGATCAGCATATAAAACCGTTCATACACGCCCGGAGCTTTTATCACGGGGACATGCACCTCGTTTGGCAAAATGACAACGATGTCTCCGTGCTCCAGGGGAATGTAGTGATCCTCCACAATATAATCCGTATCTCCGGAAATATAGATATAGATTTCGATGTGATGATTCAAATGCAGAAAAAAGCGTTCGGAATGCGCCGGGCCTCTTTTGTGCGCCAACAGAACAGGGGCGGCATTTTTTGATAAATGAATGTTCCTCTCTTTTGAGAAAAAGCTTTCCGGCATGAAAAATCTCCTATTTCTTATTAAAATTATGCTATAAATAGAATAAGTTTAATGATATTATAATGGTGCCAACCCAAAATGTCAAGAAAAGGAGAGCAAAAATGTACATTTCAATTTTTTCGGATGAGCTTTATCGGGATATTTACGATGTCCTCCCCGTCATCAAGGAGTGGGGAATGACCCATGTGGACTTTCGCGGTATGATCAACGGAAAGCCCATCGAAAAGCAGAGCGATGAGGAGCTCTATGAGTTAAAAAAGGCACTTGATCGCTATGGACTCAAGGCGGGTGTCATTCAATCCTCCCTTTGCAAGGTACACCTGCCCGATCAGGAGCGGCAGAAGCTTGAAATGGAGAAGCTTGAGGGGATTATTCGTGCCTCTAAAATTTTAGGTACGCCACTGGTTCGCAGTTTTTTCTATTGGCAGCATAAGCAGGACGATCCCGCTTGCGGTGAGCTTGCCATGCGCCCCGACGCACTTGCTGAGGTGCTGGAAATGTTTGCACCGATCGCCAAGCGCGCCAAGGAGGCAGGATTGATTCTTGGCTTTGAAAACTGCGGTGTCACGCCCGACGAGGTGATCTGCGTGTTGGAAGCCCTGAATGTTCCCGAATGGGGCATGGCTTGGGATGTATCCAATATGTTTGAGCTGTTACCCGAGGCGCAGGGGGATTGCGTGAGCTATTTTGCCAAAGCACTTCGATACGCCAATATGATACACGTCAAATCCCGCGGTGTGCCTGCCATTCCCGAGCTGAAATACAAGAAGGTTCCGTGGGAGAGAGTTCTTGCGGGTGTTGCGGTTACGGGAAAGGATATGCCGATTTCGGTGGAGACCCATGTTCCGAAGGAATCCGATCTCGATAAGGCAGAAACCAGTAAGCGCGTATATGAGTATATCAAAAAGACGATCCCGGCTTCCGCCCCCGGTGATATGAAAGCGGCATTGTCCCCTAAGGTGCGATTTGAAAGGCCCTATGCAGACGATCCCGTGCGGATGGTTGTCGTAGGGCTTGGAATGGGGAAGAATCGTTGCAAGCAGCTGGAGGACACCTGCGGCATCCGTTTGGTTGGCGTTTGCGATATCAATGAAGAAAAGGCAAGAGCAGTGGGCGAGCAATACCACGTAAGGTATAGCACCGACATTCATACTTTTCTGAATGATCCTTCTGTAGAGGTCATGTATATCGTAACTCCCACAGGCACCCATTGCGATATTGCAGAGCAATGCCTGAATGCGGGCAAGCACGTATTGATGACAAAGCCAATGGATGTGGCGTACGAAAAATGCGAGCGGGTGGCAAGACTTGCCAAGGAAAAGGGTCTGTTGCTTTCGTGCGATTTCGATCTGCACTTTCGCGGACCGCTGACCGAATTGAATTTAGCGGTGAAGGGCGGATATTTCGGTAAACTCAAATCGGCAAATATGATCCTCAATATCCGCAGAACAAAGCAATATTTTGAAGAAAACGGGCATTGGCGCGGAACATGGGCAATGGACGGCGGCGGTGCGCTCAGCAATCAGGGAATTCATGAGATCGATCGGATTTTGACGATATTCGGTATGCCCCAAATGGTCAGATGCACCACAGCGACGCAGACCCATGATATCGAAGCAGAGGATTACGGTATTGCCGAGCTGAAATTTGCCGATGGGATGATCGCCAGAATCTCCTCTACCACGTCCTATCCGGCATCCTCCTGGTACACACGGCTTGAGGTTTACGGCGATAGCAGGGCATACCTTCTGACCTCGGGAGGGCCGGAGGGCGATCATGTATATTGGTGGAAGAACGGTGAATGGAGCGAGACCTCGCCCTATCCTGTCAAGAAGGAGTGGAATCAGGCCGCCGACAATTTTGCCAATGCCCTGAGAACAGGGGAGCCGTTGATCGTAACGGCAGAAAACGGCATTCGCTCACGGTATGTACTGGATAAGCTGTACGAGAGCGCACAGAGCACGGAAGGCTGGTTGTCAATTTGAATCCGATCGCACAAATATTCGGTGCATTGGCCATCTGCTGCTCCTTGCTCATTTACTCCAGAAACGAAAAAAAGAAGCTTCTCGTTTTCAAGTGCATACAGGATATCTGTTGGCTTGTGCATTATCTGCTTTTGTCGGCATTTTCCGCCGCAGCTACCAGCGCGCTTTGTGTTGTAAGGTCGGTAACATTTTACGGAAATCCGAAGAAAGAAACAAAAAGTAAGCTTGTGCTTCTGCTATTTCTTCTGTTGTATGCCGTATCCGCACTTCTGACATGGAAAAGCATTTTCAGTATCTTGCCTGCCATAAGCTCGTCCATCTCAACGGTTGCTTTTTGGATGAAAAATCCCAAGCATACAAAGATTCTTGCAATCTTTGCCGCCTTGTGCACCCTGAGCTATAATATTACGGTGGCGAACTCCGTCTCGGTTTATATCGGCGTGTCGATTACGATACTGACCTCTGTGACATCGCTTTTGATCAAATGCTTTCAAAAGACCGATTCTAAAACAGAAAAATCCAAAACAGAGGAGCAATAAATATCGCTTTGCATCTATAAAGCCCAAGGGTATAACCGTTTGATGCTCGGTTATACCCTTGGGCTTTAGAATTTTCATTACCGCATATTCAGTGTCCGGCGGACCAGCTCATCCTCGTATTCCGTTCTGTTCTCTACGATCGCAAGATAATTGCTGTACCACTTGATTTTACGTTCATCGCCCGCCTCCGTGGCGGCAGCAAGGCGCTCCTCGGCTAAGGCAATAAAATCGGCATGCGTCATTTTGCGGCTGACGCGATCCTTATACATCTGATTCCACTCGATAAACTCGATCTCACGGCTCAGCTGTTCTACGTCAAAACGTGCCTGTGCGGCCTCGCTCATGGGTAAGAACGGCGTCGGATCGATCTCCTCGATCCATCCCATCTCCTTCATAAAGAACTGTGCCATGGGGTGATGGCTTTCGGGAGTGGGGTGTACCCGGTCGGGCAGGGTGAGGTATCCCGTGCCCACTATGGGGCGCAGATAGGCGAAAAAGTCGATGCAGGGGAGTCCCTGCTCCTTGGCAAAGGCGCGGATGAATTCGGCACAGACGGAAAGACCGTCATTGCAGTGATTGATGACTTCCGCGCCCGGTGTGACATCGTCACAGGGCGTGGGGGTGCAGAGAATCAGGTCGCAGCCCGCCTCCCGAATCATTTGGGTCAATGTACGAATGGCGTTTCGGTAACGCTCCAGTCGGAGTGCCTTTTTTTCCTCCACATCGGTTTTGCCTTCGTCATAAAGATCGCGCCCCACGTCATTCATGCCGAACATCATGACCACGGTATCCGGCGTGCGGGAAAGACAATCGGTATACAGGCGGTGAATGGCGCCGGAAGCAGAGTCGCCGCTGACACCGCAGTTATAAGCGCGGATGCCTTTCTTTTTTACGTGCTCGAAAATTTCAGCGATCCAGTACCCGCGTCGGGTGATACTGTCGCCCAAAAAACAAATTGTTTTCATATTGTAGCCTTTCTTTCACAGGGATGAACTCAAATATCCGTCATAATGCTTCTCGGCCAATTGATGATCGGATATTTCTGTTACATTGTACCTTATTTTTCGGTATTTGTAAAGAGCAAACAAACAAATGACAAAAATTTTAATTTCGGTGAGGGGCACAGAAAATGGAAATTCAGCTATTACTTTTCTTGCGCCGATAAAAGAAATAACCGGCCACCAGCAAGAGCAGAACAAGGCAGATGACAACAATGATCAAGGTCAGATTTCGGGTCTGCAGGGCTGTCCCGCCAAGCACTGTCAGGGCCAGGGCGGGGAGCCGCCCCATGGTGGAGATCAAAAGAAATTTGTGTAGTCTCATTTGGGTCAAGCCCATAAAATAAGTGACCATATCCTTTGGAATCCCGGGAATCAAAAAGACAATAAACGTAAACAGATCCTGCTGCTTGCTTTCTCTCAAAAAGGACAATTTTTGCAGTTTTTCTTCGGGATAAAAGGCTGTGACCACACGAAGTCCCAAAAAGCGAGCCAGCAGAAACGCGATCAAGGAGCCCAATGCCGTGCCCGCAACCGTGAGCAAAATGCCCCAGAAGGGGCCAAAGCAGTAGCCCCCCGCAAGGCAGAAGACCTGGCCGGGCAAAACAGCCAACACAACCTGCAAGGCGACCAAGGCCACAAAAAGCAATTTCCCGAGAAGGCCCATTCCGTCGGTCCGTTCACGAAAGACCTCCGGGTCCTTGACCATATCGATCAGCGTCTCGCCGAACAGGACCGTAATAAGGATCATCACTCCGAGGAGAGTGATAAAAGAGACGAGGCTGACGATGCGCCGCCGCTTTTTGTCATCCATACTGCTCACTTCCTTTCACGGCTTATTTTACCATGGGAGTGTGACGGAGCGGTGACAGAGGTCGCAGGGTTGACAATTTGTTTACAAATGGCCCCGCCGTTTCCCATAGGAACGGCGGGGCTATTTTTTATTCCTCGATGATATTTTCGAGAATGGGGGCCGATAGGAAGCCTTCCTCCTGCAGGAAATATTCGTAGCTCCAGGAGTCACCCTTGGTACGCCAGCCGTTGGGACTTACATACGACATGGCACGGTCGGCCAGGTGAACAGGGCCGAATCCGTTGGTGCGGCTGATGTAAAGATCGATGTCCACACGGCTCTCTCCGTCCCCAACTTCAAATTCTGCGGTGTAAGGGGAAAGCGAAAGCTGTCGATCCGCACCGTCATTGACTCTTGCCAGAACCGCAGATGCGCGATAGTGGGGGACGTGGAGCTTCAGCTTGCCGGCACTCGTTTCTACAGGGAGATGATAGGTCAATTTACCGCTGTAGAAAGGCAGATACTGGCGGGTGATGTCGCCAAAGGCCAGCTTTTGAGGGAGCTTGGTGATGGTGGCATATCCGCCTGCGGTGTAAACGCCGAAATCGCCCAGAATGTAGCACCATTCCAGCGCCGAATGAGAATCATAGGACGTGGTGAGCTCCAGCGTGTGCGTGCCCGCAGACAGCGCGGGAAGAGAGTAGGTTCGGATGGCATGATCCACATAGAATCCGTCAGGGGTGTTGCCCACCTGCTTGCCGTCCAACAGGATCGATGCGTCATCGGGCAATTCTGCGGCGAGATGTGCATTTTTTACATCGATCTCGCTTTCAAAGGTAAAGCGCATTCCGACTGTATGCTTTTGCTGCTCGGCGGCCATGCACCAGGGCTGACAGTGGGAGTCGCCCCAGCGATCATATTTCAGCTCATCTCGGATCTTGGTATCTGCGCGTAGCAACTCCTCCGACTCGCGCCAATCCTCGTCATCCAGCTTGATCATAGCGCGGTCCAACAGCAGGGCGTTGGGCTCATCCAATGTGAAATTCACACGGGTGGGCAATTTTAACGTCCGCCCGGCGCATGCACCTTCGGTCAGAGCTACCGTATAATCACCGTCGTAAGGAATGAGCTTGAGCAGAAGACTGTCATGAGAATAAAGGGCAAAATCGAAATAAGTGGAATCGCCCTTTTGGGTAGAGGAGATCGGGGTGATCGAGGCGTCAAGGGTATTGTAGAGCTCGGCGCGGAAATGACCCTTCAAAGCGATACGGATCTTTTGCTGTCGGGAGATGTCGTGATTATAGGGCAGCTTGCCGTTTGCGATAAAGAGCCATTTGTTCTCGTTATCGCGGCGCAGTTGATAAAGAAGGTTGTCAGAAAGCTGACCGTCCTTGTTTCGGATCTCAACGGTGCGATAAGAATCGAGTGCATCCAACAGGGCAGAGCGAGAGAAGGAGATACGATCGGCCGCCTTGTAAAGGGCAAGGGGACGGTCGTTTTCAAGGGCATCAACGTATCGGGGAGCGTCTCCCATGAAGATCAGCCTGCCGCCCGCCTTGCGGAATGCTTCCAGACGCTCCAGGGTGGTGCTGCGCAGAGTCTCACAACCGGGAACAACAATGACATCGTAAGCCATTTTGCCGACCTGCAAGGGTGCGCCGCCCTGTTTGTTCAGCTCGGGGAGGAGCGATTCGGAAATGTAGTCAAAATCCACATTGCCGAACAGCAGCCATTCGGTTACCTTTTTGAAGTTGTCGTCCAACTGATCCCGAACAAGTGCGGTTTGTTCGGAGGGACCCCAATGGAGCCAGTAGCTTTCGATGGGATGGATCACACCTACGCGCACCTCGGGGGTACCGCGGGTCATTGCCGTGTGCACACGGGAAAAATGATCCTCAATGTAGTTATATTGTGCATACCAAGGGGATTGATAGTTGATGGAGGCAGGGTAATCGCGCTTGGCCTCACCACCCATGGAGACCCAGGAAAGGTGGGGAACACGGATGGAAATACCAAGGGCTGCCTGCCAGTCGCCCGCGATCTTGTGACGGCGGAAATCAAAATCCCATCCGGTCACACCGTAAAGCTCACTCATCACGCCCTCGTAACCGTACTGGTGAGCGGCGGACTGGGCCTGCTTGGCGGTGGTGTATTCGCGCTTGTCTGCCAGCATATCAATGCCGGGCAAGTCAAAGGCGCGGTAGGCGCGCATGGCCTCGCCTACGGCTCCTGTCTGAGATTTCAGCGTGGGCTCCTGCATCATGTGACCGGTCAGCGCCAGACCGTTCTTGCGGCACCAGGCGCCGCAATTGTCGGCAAAGGCCTCGGTAAAGCGGTCACAGACATGGTCATGATAGTGATAACGCACGGTAGAGGGCTTGCCGTCGGCCTTTTCCCAGATCAGCTCGGGCAAGGATTCGATCAGATCCTCGCCATAGGCGGCACGGAAGGTATCCGGCAGATCGTCGGTCCAGGGGAGGGTGACCGTGTCGCGGCTGTTTGCGAAGGGTAATGTCTTTTTTCTGGAGAACTGAGGCTCGTCGGTGAAGATGGCGGGAACCGCTTTACCGAAATCCTTACCCACGCGCTTTTTATACGGTTCATAGGTGATCTCGATAAAGCGATCGATGGCTTTTTTATCCAGCGTGTTGACATAAGCCTGATTGTTGAAGCGGGGGGAAGTATTGGCAACCTGCAGGTAAGCATTCCATACGGCACCCTTGGCACCTTCACCCTTCTTCAGCTTACGGTAGGAGAGCAGAGCACCGTTTTCGTCCAGCTCCACATCATAGCTGCCCAGAAAGCCGCTTTTATCATCGCTTGCGCGAACACCCTCGGTGCTGATGGTATGACTGGCCGCGATTGAAAAAGCCAAGCCATTTTCATCCGTCTCTGGGGCAAAGACCAAAAAACGCTGACGATACTGAGGATCCTTGGTTACAAGACCGCCCGCAAAGCCGGAGGGCCAGCGATCCTCGTCATAGAGCCAAGCGAGCATTTCATTTTTCTTGGCCTTGTCCACGCAGGCGGAGATCAGATCCATAAATTCTTCGGAAAGGTAAGGGGTGGACATTCCGGCGCGCACATGCATATGGAACCCGCCAAAGCCCATTTTCTGCAGAACATCGATTTGGCGGACCAATTCCTTTTCCTCCAGATCGCAGTTCCAAGCCCAGAAGGGGGTGCCGCGGTATTCGGCAGTGGGCTTTTTGAAAAGCTCGGGTGAGAGCGATTTTTCTTTGTTCTTCGGGTAGAGCATTTTCTGATCCTCCTTGAAAAATCAATGTTTTCAAAATCATTTTAGCATACAGGGAGAAAAAGAAAAAGAACCGATTTGTTTTTGTTTTACGCCGATTTATCATTTGCATGCGAATTTTTGACAATGTTTTGGAAATCTCTTTTCAAAACCTATGTTTTGTGATATAATATATTTTACTTCATTGATCCTATGGCGAAAGGAGGCATGTGTTTTGATAAAAAAAGCGACGCGTTTTCTGGCGTTCTTTTTGAGTTGCCTTTTGCTTGGCTCCGTGCTCGGGATGTTCGGTGCGCTGCAAACCGATGCATCTGCCGACGGTCGGCGTTTTATCTTTTCCAAGCTCGGGACATATGACACCACAAACGGAAGCCCTGTGGAGATCGAGCTTTCCGAATCCAACACAACCTTTGTGGCAGACGGTGTGTCGGCCATGGGGAGCGACGGCACCACCAACACCCTGTACATCGCCCTGACCAATCATTCCAACGCCCGCGAGCTGGTGATCCGGTACAAGTACCTTGAAAATAATTCTCCCGTATGGGGGGAAGTCAAGCAGGATATTTCGGCCGGAGCCGCAACGTCAAGCTCCTATGTTCTGCCTGCCCCTCATTTTTCGCAAGGATTGAGCGAGCTGTCGATCTCATTTTACTGTGACGGCAGTCCGAAGGGAAGCGTCACACTGGAATCCTTCTTTGATGTTTCGGTTTACGAGGAATCCTTTGAGAATATGATGACGTTGGAATCCTGCTCCTATGACAGCGCAAGCAACACCGTCCTGATCAAGGGAAAGCTCAGCTTTGATGCGCAGGTGCTTTACGACGGTGAAACACTGGCACTGTTCGCTTTGGATTTTGACGAGGATCTGTATCTCTCCAATAAGACTCCCGTGGCGCGCATCGGAGTTTCCGAGAATTTTTCCTTTTCCGTGGAGGTGGAGGGCGCTGAAGAGATCTATGCCCGTTATGTTGTCGCGGCCGTGACAAAGACGGGGGAGCGTGTGCCCTTGTGCACGCCGATCTATCCCGATATTCCCGCCGCAACCACCGTGTCCGATGTGGGCTTCAAGGGCTTTCACACCGATTCGCTCTTTTCCGTGATCGACAGCGGTGCGGAGGTGGAAATCGTGGATGTTTATCTGGATCGCATGCTCACCGTGCAAAGCACCAGTATTCTTTACGCCGGAGCACACTCCTATTATTATTTTGATGAGACCTATGTAAACGAGCTGGATCGCCGTGTGCGCAATCTCTCGGGGGCAGGATGCGCTGTCTATTTGCGGTTTCTGATTTCTCCCGACGCCAACGGCTTACCCTTTGTGACTTATACCGAGGATGCCGGTGACATTGTGAACAAGGGTATTACGGTACAAAGCGAGGATGCGCTTCTTGCCGTTCATGCCTTTACCGATTTTCTGACCCTGCGCTACGCAGAGGGGACGAACGGAACGATCAGCGGTATCATCATCGGGCGCAGTGCCGACCGCGCCTCTACTTACGGTTATGTGGGCTCTATGGGGCTTTCGGAGTATACCGAAATGTATGCCGCCGTTCTGAATCTGATTGCGGGGACTGCCCGGGTGAACATTCCGCAGGTGCATATCGTGGTACCTGTGTCGGACCGCATGTGGCCCGACACGGTGACGTCCGAAAATCTGACGGGAGATTATTTCTCCGAGCTCTTTTTACTGTCACTCCTGGAAGCGATCAATACCCGCGTCCTGACCCCTCCGCATTTTTCGGTGATGCTGGAATCCGATGCGATCCCCGATCGGTTGTCGGAGGATGAAGCGGAGGAAAAAAGCTCCTACGGCATCGACCGTTTGTCCGATTTCCTTTCCATTCTGGAAGAGTACGGCAGGTACTACGCTTTTTTGGATACAAGCATTTTGTATTCCTGGATGCCGGATACCGCCCTCTCGCAAGAAGAACTCTGTGCCGCATACGCGCTTCAGTATATCAGCCTTGCACTGAACAATCGTGTCAGAAGCTTCTTTGTGGACTTTTCCATAGCCGAATCCGCAGGGAATGATGCATGCGCCAAAGCTCTCCGATATATGGCTACCTATATCAATACAGCGGATACCGTCACGGTAACCGCCTCCACGCTGAAAACCGTCGGCGTTTCATCCTTTACCGAGATCTATCCTACATACAGCGAAAGGGCACTCATCACGCGACAGATCGTTAAGCTGTCCTTGACCGGTGAAAAGTATCAAAGCGGCGCCACAGCCGTCGGCAGTTACGTGCTATGGAATTTTTCTACCACGGCCGATGTGCCGGATTGGTACGCGGGGGACGGTTGCAGTGACCTGTCTGTGCTGAACCGTGCGCTGACCGCACGCTTTTCTTCCGATGTGGGAGAAGGGTATGCCGAGATCGCCTATCATTTTTCGCCCTCCAAGGATTATTCCTTTGCTCCTTTGATGCGCTTTTCTCTTGGTATCGACGGTACATCGGGCACGCCCTATGAGGTGCAGATCCGCTTGCTGGGTGAAGGCATCACCGTCATCTCCTCTACAGTTCTGACGGCGGGAGATGCGCAGGAGCTTTATCTGGATCTTTCCGGCTATGCGGGGAATCTGAGCAAGCTGCGCTCTGTTCGCGTATTGGCCCGTCCACTGGACAACAGTGCGACGGCATACAATTTACGTCTGCACAGTGTGACACTGGAAAGTACCTTGCTGGATTCCGCGGCACTTGCCGAACGGATCGCCGCCGATTCGAATACCGCAACGGGGGATGACACAGAGGTCAAAAAGGATTATACAAGGCCGATCCTGGTAACCGTTTTGGTGGTGGGCGCAAGCATTGCCCTTGCCGCATTCCTGATCATTCGCTATCGGCACGGGCACGGCATACGAGTAAAAGCGACACATACCGAAGAGCAGGCGAAGGAAAATAACATTTGATAAAAAGGAAAATACTATGAAAGACATTTCACGCAATCTGACGATGCTGGTCGATTATTACGAATTGACCATGGGTAACGGATATTTCCGCAAGGGAATGAAGGAAAAGATCGCTTATTTTGATGTTTTCTACCGCAAGAATCCCGATGATGGCGGCTATGCCATTGCCGCAGGCCTGGAGCAGATCATTGAATATGTGAATGATCTGCATTTTGACAAGGATGATATCGACTATCTGCGCCGTCGGGGCTGTTTTCAAGAGGATTTCCTGGAGTATCTGCGGGGCTTCCATTTTACCGGTGACATCTGGGCGGTTCCGGAGGGGACCGTGGTGTTTCCGGGCGAGCCCCTGATGACGGTTCGAGCTCCTACCATTGAGGCTCAGTTCATCGAAACCTATCTTTTGATGATGCTCAATCACCAATCCCTGATCGCCACCAAGGCGGCGCGTATCACCCGTGCCGCAAAGGGACGTGCCATCAGTGAGTTCGGTTCCCGCCGCGCACAAGGGGCGGATGCCGCCATTCTCGGTGCCCGTGCCGCTTATATCGGCGGCGTTTCGGGTACTGCCTGTGCCATCGCAGACGCCGCCTTCGGCGTGCCCGCAACCGGTACCATGGCACACTCCTGGGTGCAGATGTTCGATAGCGAATACGAGGCCTTCAAGGCTTATTGCGAGATCTATCCCAACGATGTGACCTTGCTGGTGGATACCTACAACGTACTGGAATCGGGCGTCCCCAATGCCATTCGCGCATTCAGAGAGGTGTTGGTACCCAAGGGGATCAGAAAGTGTGCCGTGCGCCTTGATTCGGGTGATATTGCGTATCTTTCGGGCAAGATCCGCAAAATGCTGGACGAAGCCGGCTTCCCGGAATGCAAGATCGTCGCCTCCAATTCTCTGGACGAATACATCATCCGCGGACTCATTCAACAGGATGCCAAGGTCGATGCTTTCGGCGTTGGTGAGCGTCTGATCACCGCCAAGAGCGCCCCTGTGTTCGGCGGCGTTTACAAGCTTTGCGCCGTAGAAGATGAGGAGGGAAATATCACTCCCAAGATCAAGCTGAGCGAGAATGTGGGCAAGATCACCACCCCCCACTTTAAAAAGGTGTATCGCCTGATCGGTCGGGATACCGGCAAGGCCGAGGCCGACCTGCTTTGTGTCCATGACGAGACGGTGGATGATACCAAGCCCCTGGAGATCTTTGATCCCGAAAACACCTGGAAGACCAAAACCCTGGAGAATTTCAAGGCAGTGGAATTGCTGGTGCCTATCTTCAAGGATGGCAACCAGATCTATGAGCTGCCCACCATCGAGCAGATTCGTACCCATTGCAAAGCATCCCTTGAAAGCATGTGGGATGAGGTCAAGCGCTTTGATAATCCCCATAACTACTATGTGGATCTTTCTCAAAAGCTCTGGGATCTCAAATTCGGCATGATCAAAAAGCAAAGACACAAATAATAGTGCAAGGTCATTTAACATCCTTTGAGAGGCGAAAATATGATTTTTGAGTGTAAAAACTGCGGTGCCGCATTGGAGGCAAACGGAAGGTCTGTAGCCAAATGCATCTACTGCGGATACGAGCAGACCTTGCCCAAAAAGGCAAGTGATGTCCGAGTCAATCTTTATAACCGTGCCAATCATTACCGTCGTAACAGCGATTTCGACAAGGCGATGGAGGCCTATGAGCGGATCCTGCGGGAGGATGCCACCGATGCCGAGGCCTATTGGTCCTTGGTGCTTTGTCGCTATGGGATCGAGTATGTAGAGGATCCCGCCACCAAGCGGCATCTGCCCACCGTCAACCGAATGCAGCGAACCGCCGTTTTTGCAGATGAGGATTATAAATCGGCACTGAAATACGCCGATGGGGAACAACACAAGCTCTATGAGCAGGAAGCGAATGCGATCAACGAGATCCAACGCGGCTATCTCTCCATTGCACAGAGCGAGGATCCCTTTGATATTTTTATTTGCTACAAGGAATCCGATGCCTCCGGGCGGCGTACGCAGGACAGCGCCCTGGCCACCGATCTGTATCATGAGCTGGAGCGGGAGGGCTTCAAGGTCTTTTTCTCCCGTATCACCCTGGAGGATAAGCCCGGTGTGGCCTATGAGCCCTACATCTATGCGGCGTTAAACAGCTCCAAGGTCATGGTGGTGCTGGGCACCAAGCCCGAATACTTCAACGCCGTTTGGGTGAAGAACGAATGGAGCCGCTATCTGACGCTGATCCGTAACGGTGCCCGTAAGCATCTGATCCCGGCCTATCGGGATATGAATCCGTACGATCTGCCCGAGGAGTTTTCTCATTTGCAGGCTTTGGATATGTCCCGCCTTGGATTTATGGCCGATCTGGTTCACGGCATCAAAAAGATCGTGGGTGCTCCCGCTACTGCTTCGCCCGCCGCAAGTGAGCCCATGACGGTTCGTACCGAGATCGCTCCGTTGCTGAAAAGCGGCTTTGCTTATCTGGAGCAAGGTGATTTTGACAGCGCGGGGGAGATGTTTGATCAGGTGATCAACCGTGCGCCCTCCAATGCCCGCGGGTATCTGGGCAGGCTGATGACAGAGCTGCGAGTGACCGATGTGAGCGGGCTTTCCGAATGCAATCCCTTTGACCAGAACCACAACTATACCCAGATTATGCGCTACGGCGACGATACCCTGAAGGCCGAAATGCGCGGCTATTTGCAGGATATCCGCACCCGCAAGGAGAACAAGCGGAAGGAGGAGATCTATGTAAAGGCCTGCGAAGCGCAAAGCGACGGGGATTATAAAACCGCCGCAGGCTTGTTTAAAAGCATCTCCGGATACAAGGACGCCGATCAGCTGATAAAGGAGTGCCGTGAGCATTCCAAGAAGAAACGGAAAAAAACGGGTGATGATGGCCAAGAGGATGCACAGAAGAAGAAGGAAGCCATGGAAAAACGGGAGGATCTGTTTATCATGATCGGATTTCTTCTGATTGCCATCGGGCTTTTGATCATGTGCATTCAGGATATCGTTGCGACCGCCAACGATACAGTCAGCAAAAATTTCACGCTGTTGCGTTTCCCGTTGTATGGGATAGGAGCGGTGGCGGTGGCAATCACGGGCTTTTGTTCCAAGTCCATCGGTAAATACATAACGACTTGTGTCTCAAGCTACGGTCATACGAAGAGAGTCTTTCATTTCGGGCGGTTTATGCTTGTGGTGCTGATAGGTATACTCTGTGCCGGTATCGGCATCGCTGCATCTGCCATTGCGGATAGCGCCATTGCCACCCGGACAAGTGATGGCTTTACTTATAAGCAACGCGACGATGGAACCACGATCAAAAAATGCGAAAATCCCCACGGGGATATCGTCATTCCGGAGAGCATCAACGGGATTCCTGTGGTGGAAATCAAAAAAAATGCCTTCAAAGACGAAGATAATCTGACCTCGGTCACCATCCCCGCCTCGGTGAAAAAGATCGGAGATTATGCTTTTTACAGCTGTAACACTCTGACGACTGTGACCTTTGCCGAAGGCTCACAGCTGACGATGATCGGAGATTACGCCTTCCAGTCTTGTATCCTGCTGACGGGCATTGAGATCCCCGCAAGTGTGACCGAGATCAAAACCTTCGCCTTCGCCAATTGCCGCAGGCTTGCTACTGTACTGTTTGCGGAAAACAGCGCTTTAACCGTGATTGGCGTTGACGCGTTTAATGACTGTCGCACCTTGACCTCTGTAACGATCCCTCACACGGTTACCAACATCAGTGTTGCCGCTTTCGAGGACTGTGCAGAGCTTTCGGAGGTGAAGTTTTATCCCAATAATCAGTTGGTCAATGTTGGGAGCGAAGCCTTTAAAAATTGTGTCAGCCTGACAGGTGTGGACTTCGGAGAGGGTACAAAGCTCACCTATATCAGTTCAGATGCCTTCGAGGGCTGTAGCAATCTGGAATGGGTAACCATACCGCTGTTTGTCACCTCCCTTAGTAAAAAAGTCTTTGCGGATTGCAGTAAATTGCAAACCATATATTACGAGGGCATGGAAAGTGAATGGAAAACGGTCGATTCCAAAGGGGTGCTGGAAAGCGTTGCAAAATATTATTATGCGGCCGCAGAGCCCACTGAAAATCCCGAAAAATACTGGCACTATGCAGACGGTACGCCTACTCTGTGGGCTACCGTAGAGGAAACAGAGACAGATGAGCCCACAACTCCGGAAGGGTAACCAAAAGCCGTGCGGAATCGATCGATTCCGCACGGCTTTTGGTTTATCCTCTGAAGCGTCTGACCGCATTCTTGGCTATAGTGGGCTCGGTGATGAAATAATACACGATATTGCCTACGGTACCGACGGTGGCGTTGTCAAACCGCTTCAATCGAGCATTCAGATCGTCGGCGGGATATAGAGCGGCAAGAGACTCTACCGATTGACGCTCGCTTGCAATATATGCCCGAACGTCGGATTCCATGTCGCCGCAGTGTGCGGCATCCGACATGCGGAAAAAGCCGAATTCGGTGCCGTCACCGCTTTCCGAAAAATAAACGGCGGATTCCGCCACATCCTCCCGATTGCCGAAATTGGTGGTGATAAAGTCTCCGTCTGCGCGGACAAAGGAGGCGTTATCGCCGTATTCTGTCAACACCATGTCGGTGGCTTTGGCAAGGGACAGCTCGTCGGCCCTTCTCCCGCAGGAGGGGAGCAGCAGTAAAAGCGCGATCAGCAAAAAACAAAATCTTTTCATGTGATATCTCCTGTTATTTCTTGCTCATAAGAAGCAAGGTGTGTGAGAATGGCATCATAAGCTGATGCGGTCAGGTGAATGCCGTCGTTACTGTAACAGTACTCGGGCCTCAAAAAGCCCGCATCATCGGCAAGCACCGGTGTTTGATCCACAAAAGCAAGGCCCCGCGCCCCGGCAATCTCGCGGATGATACCGTTGGCGTTACGTACCATTTCGTTGGTAATGGCTACACTGCTTCGCCCTACGGGGAAAATCGATTGCAAGATCAGCACCGTGTCGGGTGAGGCCTCCTCGATGCTTGAAAGTAATTTTTCATAGTAGTGGCGAAAGGTATCTGGCTTGTTGCGGTAATAATAAACACCGTAATCAATGCCCAGGGTGATCACAAGATAGCGGGGGTTCAAGCGTGCCGCTACCGTCGCGATGGTCTCCTCCTCGCCGGTGTCGGGCGCTACGATCTTGGCATAGGTGATACGGGAATCCAGATTCAGATAGCGATTTTTGGCGGCCCAGATCTGCTCGGGGCGCACCTTGGCCCGTTGTTGCATATGGGCGGTGATCGAATCGCCGAGAAAGGTCAGGGAATCCACAAAATTTTCTTTTGTGTCGGCAGTTTCGGTCACCCGATCGTCGGTTCCCGTGGCTGCGGCACTTGCTTGGCGGCAAGCGCACAGGGGCAGAGAAATAAGAGAGAGCGTCAAAATAAAAAGAACAATACGGTTGAATCGCATCGAAATGCACCTCCAACCGTATTGTTTCCGCTTATTTCTTTTTGAATACGTTTTGATAGTCGTCCTTATCTTTCTTGTTACTTTTACTGTTTTTACCGTTTTTATCGCTTCCTGTTTTCTTTTTGTCGTCTTGACCTTGCTTGTAAACGCTCTTGTAATGGGATTCATCCCTCATAACCCGACGGATGCGGGCGCTGAGCCCCAGAACAATGCCCATGATCATGATGTAAATCAAAGAAAGCGCCAAAAACAGGATCAATCCCTGCGATGCATTGGCTTCGGGATCCTTATTGGGCAGATAGAGGCAACAGAAAGCACCGCCCAGCGTCAGAATATAATGGAGCAGAACCTTCCACCCCGTTTTGATAGGTGCGTACTTGTAAAGAATGTTGGCACAGGCAAAGAGCAGGGCAAAGGGAAGAATGCAGATCAGCGCCTCGGGCTGAACGCCTGCGGACAGGTCGGTGTTCAGAATAAAATAGAGAAAGAGAATGAGAAAGGTCGCCGCCGTATAGTAGATGCAGGTATGGATACCGATTTTTTTTAAATAATCCTTTTCTTTCATCTAAAGCTCCTTTTGCGTTTTCGCTTTTACTATTGTATCATAACTCGATGCAAAAGGCAAGAGACAGATTGACGAAAAGACAAAAAAGTAGTATAATATTGAAGGATGCAATCCGCAAATACGGAGGAAGATATGAAAAAACTTTTGGCAGTAGACGGCAACAGTATCGTCAATCGGGCGTTTTATGGGGTCAGACCTCTTTCCAACAAGGAGGGGCTGCCCACCAACGCCCTGTTTGGCATGGTCAGCATTCTGGAACGGAATCTGGAGACCGTGCATCCCGATTTCTGCGCCATTGCTTTTGATTTGAAGGCTCCCACCTTCCGACATAAGATGTACACCGACTATAAGGCCGGTCGCCGTCCCACCCCGGAGGATCTGTTAACGCAGATGCCCTTGGCCAAGGAGCTGGCCTGTGCACTTGGCTTTACCTGCCTTGAAAAAGAGGGCTATGAGGCCGACGATATTTTGGGGACTCTTGCCGCCATGGCTGAGAGGGAGGATTGCGAGGCCTATATTCTGACCGGTGACCGAGACGCCCTTCAGCTCATTTCCGACCGTGTGCACATCCTGCTTGCCACCAATACCGAGACCGTTGATATGACCCGCGAGAAATTTTTTGAAAAGTACGGTGTGGAATCCAAGCAATTTGTAGATGTCAAGGCGCTGATGGGGGATAGCTCCGACAATATTCCCGGTGTTCCCGGTATCGGCGAAAAGACCGCTCTCAAGCTGATTGCCGAATATGGTTCTCTGGATGGCGTGTACAACACATTGCCCACGGCAAAGCACACCCCTTCGGTCCGCACTAAGCTGGAAAACGGCAAGGAGAGTGCTTATCTTTCCAAAACCCTTGCCACCATTTGTCGGGAGGTGCCCTTGGAAAACGGTCTGGAAGCCTATGCCTATCACGGACTGGATAGCGCCCGTGCCCTGGCGCTTTTCAACCGTTTCGAATTCAACTCCTTCATCAAGCGCTTTGGGCTTGCCGAGGCAAAATCTGCCGACAGCACCGAGCAGATAGAGCCGGGTACCATTGACGCAGAAGAGATCGCGGCACTGACGGGTGAGATTGCATTGGATATACACGACAATGCACTCTATCTGTCCGATGGTCGATGGGTCAAAAGGATCACGGATCATAAGGGGATCAACGCACTGTTTTCCAATGGGGCCTTGAAGCTCCTTTGCCACGATGCCAAGCGACTTTACAAGGAGCTGGAGGAGGGCAAGGGAATTCATTGGAGAAATTGCGCCTTTGATACCATGCTGGGGGCGTATGTGCTCAATGCCGCCGAGGGGGGCTTTGACCTGCCGCGCCTGGCGCTTCAATATTGCGGCGTGCAGACACCGAAGGCGCCTGCACAGATCAGTGTGATCCCCGCGCTTTATCGGGAGATTGCCGCACGTATCGGGCAGGAGGGAGCAGAGAACCTTCTTTACGAGATCGAAATGCCTCTGGCGGCGGTTCTTGCCGACATGGAGCTGGTGGGATTCTGCGTGAATCGGGAAGGCCTTGCGGCATACGGTGAGCAACTGACGTCTGTCAGTGCGGCGCTGGCCGAGCGTATCTACTACCTGGCAGGCGGAGAGTTTAATATCCTGTCGCCCAAGCAGCTGGGTGAGGTCCTCTTTGAGCGCTTGGGGCTCCCCCATGGCAAAAAGACCAAGACCGGCTATTCCACCAATGCCGAGGTACTGGAAAAGCTGCGGCCCTATCATCCTATTATCGAAGAGATCCTGGACTACCGACAGGTAACCAAGCTCAACAGCACCTATGCCGAAGGACTGCTCAAGCAGATCAGTGAGGATGGAAGGATCCATACCGTTTTCAAGCAGACCGGTACTGCCACCGGGCGGCTTTCCTCGGCAGAGCCCAACTTACAAAACATTCCGATCCGTACTGAGCTCGGCAAGGAATTAAGGCGTTATTTTATCTCTCGGAACGACGATTATTTGCTTATTGACGCAGACTACTCGCAAATTGAGCTCCGATTGCTTGCGGCACTCGCCGATGACGCGGCCATGCTGAAGGCCTTTGCGGGGGGTGAGGATATCCACACTGCCACTGCGGCCAATGTCTTTGGCGTCCCGGTAGAATCGGTGACACCGGAGCTGCGTAAGCGGGCCAAGGCGGTCAATTTCGGGATCCTTTACGGAATGGGGGCCTTTAGCCTTTCCGAGGATCTGCACATCAGCCAGGCTAAGGCCAAGGAATATATTGCCAGCTATTTTGCCGCTTATCCCCAGATCGACAAGTATCTGAAATCGGTCATCGAGAACGCCTATCGGGATGGGTACGTGACCACTCTGTTCGGTCGCCGCCGTTATATTCCCGAATTGAAGATGCAGAACAAGAATATGCAACACTTCGGTGAGCGCGTGGCCATGAACAGTCCCATTCAGGGGACCGCCGCGGATATCATCAAGATCGCCATGGTGCGGGTGGATCAAATGCTCAAGGCCTCTGGGCTTGATGCACGTCTTATTCTTCAGGTTCATGACGAGCTTATCGTTGAGTGCCACAAGAAGGATGCCGTCACCGCCCGTGAGATTCTGGTTTCCGAGATGGAAAATGCCGTTAAAATGAATGTTGCTCTGAAAGTGGGCGTTGCACAAGGAGAGAACTGGTATGACAGTCACTGACACAATCAAACGCGCCGCAGGCGTATTGATGCACGTTTCCTCGCTTCACGGGGATTACTCGGTGGGAGCTTTCGGCAAGGAGGCATTGGAATTCATTGATTTTCTTGCCGATGCGGGCTTTTCCTACTGGCAGGTGTTGCCCTTTACCATTCCGGATGAATGCAATTCTCCCTATAAATCGGTATCGGCTTTTGCGGGTAACCCCTATTTTATCGATCTGCCCACGCTAGCATCAGAAGGATTGATCACCGAGGAGGAGCTGGCAAGCGCCGGGCAGACCTCTCCTTATCTTATCGAAAGCAAGCATTTGGCGCTGAGCCGGGAGCTGCTGCTCCGCAAAGCCGCCGGTCGCGCCCGAAACAGGGAGGAGATTCTTTCCTTTATGGCAGAGTATCCTTATCTGGAAGAGGCCTGCCGTTATCTGGCCTTAGCCAAGGCCAACAGCTTTCTGCCGTGGCAGAAGTGGAAGACCCATGCCTTTGAGGATGCCGACTACTTCTATCACGCCTTCACACAATACCATTTTTATCAGCAGTGGCAGACGGTCAAGGCTTATGCCAATGAGAAGGGAATCCGCATCATCGGCGATCTGCCCATTTATGTGGGATTGGACAGTGCCGATGTATATTTTCACCCCGATCAGTTTGAATTGGACGAAAAGGGGAATCCCTTGGGCGTTGCGGGCTGTCCGCCCGACTATTTCTCAAAGGATGGGCAATTCTGGGGAAATCCGCTCTACCGTTGGGATTTGATGAAGCAGGATGATTTTACCTGGTGGCGCGCACGTATGGAGCATACCTTATCGCTTTTTGACGGTGTCCGTATCGATCATTTTCGCGGTATCGAGTCGTATTGGCGCATTCCCGCAACGGCAAAGACCGCCAAGGAGGGAAAATGGTGCAAGGGCCCGGGGATGGCCTTTGTCCGCGCCATGAAGGAGGTGGCAGGAGATCGGATGATCATTGCCGAGGACTTGGGTGATATTCCGCCTGCCGTGCAAGATTTACTCCGAAGAAGCAAATTCCCCGGAATGCGGGTCTTTCAGTTTGCGTTTCTCGGCGATCCGCTGTCCCCCCATCTGCCCCATAACTATCCTGCCGATTGTATTGCTTATACAGGCACACACGATAACAATACCTTGCTTGGCTACGTGTGGGAGCAGGACGAGGCGACCCGCCGCCAAATGCTGGAATACTGCGGTTATACCGATGCCGATTGGGATAAGGGCTATGACGCGATCTTCCGTACCATGCTTTGCTCCCATGCGGGACTTGTGATCTTCCCGATTCAGGATCTGCTCCGCTTCGGTGCCGACACCCGCATGAACACGCCCGGCAGAGCCGAGGGCAACTGGGAATACCGTATCACCCGGGAGCAACTGCGGAATCTGGACGCCAAGAAGCTCCGGCACCTCAATACACTTTACGGAAGAATTTAATGATAAGAGCAATATAAGAGAGGAGAAGAACAATGGAGTTATCTATTTGTGCCAACTATCTGCAAAAGACAGGGCTTTCGGACAAGAGCGCTTACAATATGTTCAAGCTCTGTAAGGAGGCGGGCTTTACCGTGATGGACTACAGCCCCGGCGGCGAAACCTGGGAGAAGCAGGTCGATTCACTCAACCGTGCTTCCGAGGCCTTTGAGCTGCCTATCGAGCAGTCTCACGCCCCCTACAATCGCTATAAAAAGCTGCCCATCGAGGAGTATAAGGCACAGCTTGATATTGCTTTTGAGGCGGCCATCCGCATGCACAATAAACAGATCGTGATCCATGGGGACGATTATCGCGTACCGAAGGACGGCGCATATGATGCCGCCGATGCGATGAATCAGATGTACGAGCTCTGGGCGCCCTATGTGGAAAGGGCATCAAGCAAGGGGCTTGCGGTTGCCATCGAGACGGTGTTTGAGGATGATCGGAGCAAAAATGCGCCACCCAATCGCTTCACCTCCCGCCTGGATGAGCTGAAGGGCCTCATTGAGCGTTTTGACAATCCGCTGGTGACCTGCTGTTGGGATACGGGGCACGCCCGATTGGCCTTCACCCGCGAGGGCATGCCCGACGCCATGCGTGCGTTGGCTCCTCACATTACCTGCACCCATGTACATGACAACTATTACAATAAGGACCTGCACCTTCTGCCGTTCTACGGGGATATCAACTGGAAAGAGCAGATGGCCACCCTGAAGGAGATCGGCTACAAGGGAAATCTGACCTTTGAATTCGTTTACGGCAATCTTCCCGATGAGATGGTTGCGGAATTCCTTGCCACAGCCGTCCATACAGGGCGTATCTTAAAGAAAATGTTTGAAGAAGCGTAAAAGACCGTATTGCGGTGTTGGTCGTTTTCTCTTTGCTTATCAAGACTTGAATTGCCAAATAAGAGAACATAAATTAACCTAATATGCTTCTCAAATCTACTTTTAAGCGAAAAGGGCACTTGCGCTTGCAAAAGCAACCGTTTTGTGTTAGAATACAGGAGCGGTCAATACCCGCTTGAATGCATTGCAAAGAAAACGAGGTGCTTAACATGGCGCAAGAGGTCATCGGTCAGATTTTCGGAGTTCTTTCCACAGTCATGACCTGTCTTTCCTATCAAGCCAACAGCAAGCAAAAGATATTGACGATACAGTGTGCTTCTATCGTTTTCATTTGCATTAATTATTGGTTGCTGGGGGCAACCGCAGGCTTTGTCCTGAACATCGTTTGCCTTGTGCGCAACATCGTATTTTATTTTCAAAGGGAGGGCTCGCGCCTTCAGCTTGCGGCCGGTATTTTATTTGCGACGGCCATCGGTGCCTGCGGTATCCTTTCCTGGCAAGGGTGGAGCTCCATACTGATGATCGTCGCCCTGGTGGTCAACACGATCGTTTTGTCCTTTGGCAAGCCCCAGCCGTTGCGTGTCAGTATCCTGTTTACCTCCACCTTGGTCTTGATCTATAATATCCTTGTTTTTTCACTGGGCGGCATTCTCAACGAATGTGTGGCGATTCTGTCCTCCATTGTGGGATTGCTCCGCTTTTGCAAAAAAGAGAAGAGCTAAAAAGGAAACGCTTGGGTTTACCAAGCGTTTCCTTTTTAGCTTTGTGTTTTCTCCGGGGCGGCAAGATATTTCAATACCTCGAAAATGCTTTTGATGGGGATCAGCTCGATATCGGCCTTGATCTGCCGCTTTTCCAGATTTCTGAACGGTACCACGGCCTTTTTAAAGCCCAGTCTTGCCGCCTCCTTGACGCGATATTCAAGACCCGAGACCGAGCGGCACTCGCCCGAAAGCCCCAGCTCGCCGATGGCAATGAGATCATCCGGCACGGCGCGATCGGTCAGGGATGAGATCAGAGCCATGGCGACCGCCACATCCGAGGCGGGCTCGTCCAGATGCATACCGCCGATGACATTGAGGTATACGTCGTTGACCGAAAACCGCAGTCCCAGTCGCTTTTCCAGCACTGCCAGGATCAGGCACAGACGGTTGTAGTCAATGCCGTTGGAGGTGCGGCGCGGAGCAGGAAAGGCCGTGGCGCTGACCAGCGCCTGGATCTCGGCGATCAGAGGGCGGGTGCCCTCCATGATACAAACGGCACAGTTGCCGGGGGTATTCTGGGGGCGCCCCGCCAGCAGCATTTCGGAGGGATTCGCCACCTCGGCCAGCCCCTCGTCGGTCATTTCAAATACACCGATCTCATTGGTGGAGCCGTAACGGTTCTTGATGGCGCGGATGATGCGGTAGGTCTGCTGGCGTTCGCCCTCAAAATAGACGACCGCATCGACCATATGTTCCAGCACCTT
>JAFTNU010000024.1 GCA_017451735.1 Clostridia bacterium | reverse complement strand
GATTACCGCCGTTTGGCCCGCACCAAGCGGGAAAAAGCATAAAGGAGCGGTGCGATCCGTACGGATCGCACCGCTCCTTTATGCTTTTTCCCGCTTGGTGCGGGCCAAACGGCGGTAATCGGAAAGGCGCATACGGTTGTAGCGCTTGAAGAATTTGTTCATGGCGTATTCGTCGCAAAAGTCGCAAAGGGCGGAGATCTCGGTAAAGGATAGATCGGTGGAGGCGATCAGCTCCTCCATGTGGCGCAGCTTTTCGTGATTGATCTGATCCCGGAGCGTCTCGCCCGTTTCGGAGCGAAAAATCCGATTCAAATGCCGCTCGCTGATGCCGAAGCGTCGGGCCAGCTCGGTGACGGAGATCCCGATTCCGTGATAATCCCGCACGAATTTCTGTACTGCCGCTATCCGCTCGGCACTTTCAGACAGGTTGCGCATGGCATCCGGATAGGCCTGTCGGGTCGGGGCAAGGCTGTCGCACAATTCCAGAAGAAAGGCTTCGATCAGAGAGGAAAGCACTTCGGCGCAAAAGGGGGAATCTTCCCGCCCCTTCTGCAGGATCAGCTTGAGCAGTGCGCGCAGGGCAGGGGACTCCCGATGGGGGGAGGCGCCCCGGGTGCGCAGATGCGAGGACAGTATGTCCTCTTTGTCCGAAAGGGAAAAGGCCATGATGAAGCGGGCACCGGTCTCATCGCCGTCGATGATCTGGTGATATGTGTCCGGTGGGATGACGATAAAGTCCGATTCCTTCAGGGTAAAGCGGTTGTCGCCCACCGTGATGACGATGCGGCCCTCCAGCGCATACTGCACCTCAAAGAAGGTGTGCCTGGTGTACTGCGTCAGAAGGCTTTCGGTCTCACTGCTGACCACACGTGCCCAAAAAACCTTGACCGTCATCTTTTCGTTTTGGATCGATAACCGGTATTGACTTAAATCGAATGCGGGGGTGACCTGCCGCGCGTTTTCTGCCATGGTTGCCTCCCTTTTTTTTGTTGCTATCAGTATAGCATCAATGGGAAAGACATGCAAGAGGGCAGGGCAGAAAAAAGCAAAAAATGTCCGATTCGTACGGTTTTATGTCCGATTGAAACATTGCCACAAGGCCCTTGATGTCGTAACATAAAGATAGAGCCGAAGAGGGAGGTGGCAAATGGAACTCTTTTTCGATATGTTGGGGCGTCTTTGTCTGTTTGCCGCCCTGGGAGTGCCCGGATTTCTTCTTGCCAAATGGGGGAAGATCGGCCAAGAGGGGAGAGGGACACTGGTCAATCTGCTTTTATATGTTGCCATGCCCTGTCTGGTATTTGCCGGCTTGCTGGAAACCGATGTGCGCGCTCTTCATGCCGCCGAATGGATCACCTGTGCACTTTTTCCCGCACTGATCGTGGCTGTGATCGGTGGGCTGGGTGCACTGATCTTCCGTGGTGAGGGTGACCGCCCTCGCTTGTGCCGCTTCTGCGCCGCCTTTGCCAATTGCGGCTTTCTGGGCCTCCCTTTGGCACAATCTCTGTTTCCCGATCGCCCGGCGGTGGCGCTGTTCATTTCCATTTTCAACATTCTTTCCACGGTGCTCCTGTTTATCATAGGCGGGGCCATGCTATCGGGAGATGGCGGTAAGCAGAAGCGCAATTGGTTCCGACTGTTGGTCTCCCCCTTAACGGTGGCTACACTGCTCGGTGTGATCTGCTCGTTACTGCATGTGGGGCAAAAGCTGCCTTTTCTCATTACGTTTGCCGAGATTCCCGCCGCTATGACCACACCGCTGTCGATGACGGTGCTGGGTGCCCTGCTTGCCACCTTGCCGAAAAAGCCCTGGTGGCGGGAGTCGGGATTGTGGCTGACGGCTCTGCTTAAATTGGCGGTGGCTCCGTTGTGCACCATGGGGATCCTGGCGTTTCTACGCTCCGTCTGCAAATTGCCCATCGGCGCGGATGCAAGCCTTGCCCTGCTCCTTTCCACGGCGGTCTCCACGGCGGCCTCGGCGCCCTCTATGGCAGAGGATCACGGCCGTGACCCGCATTATGCCGCGGCACTGACCCTGGGGAATACCTTGCTGTGTCTGTTGACCTTGCCCTTTGCCTATCTGTTGTTCAATTTTATATTTGGTACATAAAATCACCGAACGGAGGTACATTTTTATGAAAATCGGATGTGGAACAGTTCTGTTTCGAAAGTTTGATCTGGAGCGGAGCCTTTCGGCCATGCGGGAGATCGGATTTCGGTATTTTGAGACCCAAGCGGTCGGCCCCTGGTGCCCCCACGTGGATGTAGACAAGGACGACCCCGAAAATCTGGTCCGTCTGCAAAAGAAGTACGGCTTTGAGGGGATCACGGGCCTGTGGTCAAAGGATGGCAATATCATTGCCAACGAGAATGCCGTTGAGTCCGGCATCCGCACTGTGGAATTTGCCGCGGCGGCGGGGATCCCCGTGGTACATACGGGTGACGGCAAAAAGCCCAAGGATATGAGCGACGAGGATGCCTACAAGGTACTGGAGGAGAAGCTGGGTCGCATTCTGGAGGCGGCAAAAAAGCATGGCGTGATCATGGCCATCGAGCCGCACGGAACCTTTTCTCTGACGCTGGCGGGCTTGCGCAGGATCCTCTCCATCGGTACGCCCGATGTGCTGGGCATCAACTATGATGCCGCCAACATCTTTCGTTCGGGCTATGTGGAGAGCGGAAACAATAAATCCGGTTGGCAGAACGGCGGAGAGGGAGAGAACGAGGTTGAGGTGCTCAAGGGCGTGATTGACCGGGTGGTTCACTGCCACGCCAAGGATCTGAACGCCGAAAAGCAGTGTGTGCCCGTGGGTACGGGTCTTGTCCGCGTAAAGGACTGTGTAGAGGTTCTGAAGACGAGCAATTACCGGGGCGTGGTTTCGGTTGAGACTGAGGGCGGCGATGATTTTGATCAGGTCGTCGATCTGGCCGCAAGAAGCTATGCATATCTTGATTCCATCATCAAAGGAGATATAAAATGAAAAAGTTCAGAGTCGGTATCATTGGCTGCGGTGCCATCTGCGGCAATTACTTAAAGCACGCCAAGGAGGTCTACTACGATTATTTTGATGTGGTGGCCCTGGGCGATCTGGATGTGGAAAAGGCCAGAGAGCGTGCCGAAAAATATGAGATCGAGCGGTTCGGGCTGCCCGAGCTTGTTTATGACGATCCCACCATCGATCTGATCATCAATCTGACCGTGCCCATGGCTCACGAGGAGGTCACCTGCAAGGCACTGGAATCGGGCAAGCATGTCTATTCCGAAAAGCCCTTGGCATGCACCCGCGAGGGGCTGGACCGTATCATCGAGACCGCCAAGCGCTGTGGCAAGCGCGTGGGGTGTGCCCCCGACTCCTTTATGAGCGCACCCATGCAGACTGCCAAAAAGGCATTGGAGGAGGATTGGATCGGCGACCCCATCGGCTTTAACTGTATGTGCGCCATGCGCGGGAATGAGTATTGGAGGCCCGATGCGGATTTCTTTTACAAAAAGGGCGCAGGTCCCATGTTTGACATGGCCGCTTATTACTTCAATGCGCTGATCAATTTCTTCGGGCCCATGGCAAGCGTCAACAGTATGCAGAAGATGACCTTCTCCGAGCGTACCATCAAGGTACCCCCAAGACGGGGCGAGAAAATTCAGGTGGAGGTTCCTACCTATGTCACCGCAGGTCTGCGCTTTGAGAACGGCGTGATCGGTTCCTTCATCAACGCCTTTGATATCTGGAAGACCCAGGTGCCTTATATCGAGATCCACGGCGAAAAGGGAACCATGGTGGTGCCCGATCCCAATCGCTATAAGGGTGATGTGCTGGTGCGTCGCTTTAAGGATACCGAGTGGCGCGTTTTGCCTCAGTTTGTGGAGTATGCAGACTACGGTCGCGGTATTGGCATTGTGGATATGATTCGTTGTATGGAGGCCGACAAGCCCCATAAGGCCAGTGCCGAGATGGCCCGTCATGTGACCGATACCATCCTTTGTGTGGATGAGGCGGCGGAGAAGGGCTGTGAGGTCAAGGTCAATACGACGGCCGTAAAGCCGGAGGGCCTGTGGCTTATGCCGGAGACCATCCTTTGGAAGTAAAAAAGGGATACGTATGCTGCAAACAGGAATCAATTTCAGCAAGCAGGGCTTTGATGTGACCGATGAAGCGCTGATGAAGCTGTTATGCGAGGTTGGCTTTGACAGCTTTTTCTGCGGCTGGAATCCGGATGACAACGCTACCGATGCCCTGTGTAACCTGGCGGCCAAGTACGGTATGATCTATGAGTCGGTTCACGCCCCCTTCGGCGGCATCAGCCATATCTGGAAGGACGATGAAAAGGGCGCCGCCTGGGTACCCTTGCTGAAAAGGGTCATCGACTCCTGCCAACGGTTCGGTATCGGATATGCCACTGTCCATGTGGCCAATGCCCCGCGCTATAACAACAACGGCCCCTACGGCTCCCTTTACTCCGAGCTTGGTGTCGAGCGCTTTGCCGCTGTTGCCGAATATGCTGCCGAACGGGGCGTGAAAATTGCCATTGAGAATGTGGAATTCCCTCAGCGGGAGATGCTGTCACTGACCCGAGAATTGGAAAAAAGAGGGTTGGAGCAGGGTTTTGCCACGCTTTATGATGTGGGGCATTGGAGCTGCTACCCCTGTGCGCTGGATTTTGCCGATGCCTTCGGTCAGCATCTGATCGGTACCCATGTTCACGATAACTTCGGGTGTCGGGATCCGCAGGTCATCACCTGGGACGATGATAGCCATGTGCTCCCCTTTGACGGTACCATTGACTACCGCAAGGTGGGAAATACCCTGAAACGGTGCGCGTTTTCCGGCTCGATCACCCTGGAGGTCTCCCGCACACGGTGTGAGGATCTCCCCTGGTACAAGGCGTATACGCTTGAAGCATTTATGAAGACCGCACATGAGCGTGCGGTGCACCTGGCAAGACTTTGTGAATAAAAGCACGGAACGGTACGCAAAATCGCGTACCGTTCCGTGCTTTTTAGGGTATTTGTGCATGTCACGTGCTTTCAATAGAGAAATACGCCCTTGCCCCAACCCGTTGACTTGCCTTGCTTCATCAGTGCGATGTAAGCGCGGCGCAGTGAGGAGTCGGCGGGCATATCGTCTGGGTTGCCCGTATAGAACTTGTCAAACAGTCGCCAGGTCTCAAAATAATCCTCGTAGTTGCCCGCTTCAACCACGTCAAAATCCCCTATGAAGCGGCGGATATTCGAGGTGGGCTTCAGCATCTCCGTGTGCTTTTCAAACAGAAGCCATGAGCTGCAGAAGAATGCCACGGGCGCATCGCCCAGCCAAGGACGGAAAAACGCCGCGGCCTGCCGGTAGGCATCCAGCACACTCTCGCGCGAGAGTGGGGCTTCACTGCGGGGAATGTGCGTGTTCAGCACAGGGGAATCGGGGGTCAGGATCACGCCGTTTTTCTCATAGGTGAAGCCGAAGGGTCTGATCTCAAATTGCAGGCGCCCCAGTGCAAAGCGGGTCATATTGAAGAAGCCTTTGTTCCACTGTGCTACAAAGGTCCCCCACACGCCGTGAAGTAAATAGCATTCCACAGCCTTGTACTTCAGATCCAGCATGCTGTTTTGCCAGATGGTATCGTCGATGCCTTGCTCCCGATAGTATTCGCGCAGACGCTTGGAAAGACAGATGAACAGCAGCGCGTGCGTCGTATAGGGCAGCACACCCGCCTGCTCGCCCAGCTCCCCCGCCTCCCTGATGGCGGCGGGGTAATCGAGATCCTTATTTTCGCTGTACCGATTCAGCAATGCCGCAAGGCGCGGCGCGGCCTTGGCCGATGCGCAGATCTTCCGATAAGCCAGCGTGAAGACCTCGCGGGCTTGAGCGGGATAATCAAGGAGCTCAAAAAAATCGTTCAGATAGGCGTGCATGGGCATCCTCTTGTCAAATGGTTCTGGGTTCTGTTTCAATATCTTCGAAATCCACGGGCGCCCGCTTGGCGTCGGACTCGAATGCAGCCTCCATGATCTTCATGGAGCGCATCAGCTGCTTGTGGGTGACGATCTGGGTGGCCTTGCCGTCGATGGCATCGGCAAAGTTGCGGTAGAAGTCATGGACGTCCACCTCGGGGCGGGAAATGAATTCCTCTCTGGTGGTTTTCTCGTCACGGGGCGCCATAGTCTTGGTGAAGCCTGCGGAGGTCACCACGGGTGCCACGTCCTTATCCTCCCAGGAGCGGCAGAGGACCAGACGGCACTCGTCACGCCAGTCGTTGACGATGCCCGTACCGTTCACGCCGGTGATATAGAAGCGGGGCAGGGAGATGAAGTTGGTGGTGCCCACCTCGATGCGGGCGGTGATGTCGTCCTCAAAGTAAAGATCCAGCTTGAAGCCGTCGTCCACCTCGTCATTGGTGATGTGATCGCAACGACAGTAGACCGAGAGCAGCTTCTTGTCGTCGATGATGCCCAGCATCTGGTCGATGAGGTGAATGCCCCAGTCGTAGATCATGCCGCCGCCGTGCTCCTTCTTGCCGCGCCAGTCGCCGGGGATGCCGCGGGAGCCGTGATAGCGGGATTCCACCGAGGTGATCTTGCCCAGCTTGCCGCTGTGGTAGGCGGTGCGGGTCATCTGATAGTCGCAGTCCCAACGGCGGTTCTGATGAGCGGTAAAGAGCTTGCCGCACTCGTTTGCCACATTGCAGATCTCGGTAAGATCGGCAGAGGACAGGGTAACGGGCTTTTCGGAAATGACATTTTTGCCTGCCCGCAGTGCCTGAATGGCCAGGGGCTTGTGCCACTCGTTGGGGGTGGCGATGGTGATAAAATCAACGCGGGGATCGGCAAGGACCTCCTCAAAAGAGGCGTAAGCGTGGATACCGTTCTCTTCGGCGAGCTTACAGCGCTCTTCCTTGATATCGTAAATGCCCAGCAGATCAACGGCGCCTGCCTCAAGAATATGGCGGGTGTGCCATCCGCCCATGCCGCCGTAACCGACGACTACGCAACCCTTTTTCATAAAAGTTCCGTCCTTTCGAATTTATGGGCAATGCTTGCCCTTTGCGTTCATTATAAGACAGATTCTGTGCTCGTTCAAGTCAGAAATGGCAAAAAACGCGACGAATTTTGCTGTCTTTGCATCGTGCTCGGGCAAAAAATACAGCGGATCGCAAAAAAAATTCGAAAAACGGTTGTAGAATTGACAAAAATTAGGTATAATATAATTTATAATATGCTTGGAATACGTATAGCAAAGAGGTACTTATGGCACTGACCGAAAGACAATCGCACATTCGCAATTTTTCAATCATCGCACATATCGATCACGGTAAATCCACCCTTGCCGACCGACTGCTGGAGGCGACGCAGACCGTTGCCAAGCGCGACATGGAGGAGCAGATCCTTGACAATATGGATCTGGAAAAGGAGCGGGGCATCACCATTAAGGCCCGCGCCGTGCGTCTGCTTTACAATGCCCCCGACGGGGAGCAGTATACCCTGAATCTGATCGACACTCCCGGTCACGTGGACTTCAACTATGAGGTTTCCCGCTCTCTGGAGGCTTGCGAGGGGGCGCTCCTTGTGGTGGACGCCACCCAGGGCATCGAGGCGCAGACTCTTGCCAACGCCTATCTGGCGGTGGATTCGGATTTGGAGATCCTGCCCGTGATCAACAAGATCGATCTGCCCTCGGCGGATATCGACGGTACCCGCAAGGAGATCGAGGACGTGATCGGTATCCCCGCCATGGACTGTCCTGCCGTCTCGGCAAAGGTGGGGTTGAATATCCCCGACGTGCTGGAGGCGATCGTGCGGGATATCCCTGCACCCGAGGGGGATGAGAATGCCCCCCTCAAGGCATTGATCTTCGATTCTTACTACGACAGCTATCTTGGCGTGGTGGTTTACGTCCGTCTGGTGGACGGCGCTGTGCGCGCGGGCGACCGCATTCGTCTGATGAGCAACGGACGGGAGTTTGATGTGGTGGACGTGGGCGTGATGGACGCCTTCGGACTTTCCAAATGTGAGGAGCTTCGCGCCGGCGAGGTGGGGTACATCACCGCCTCGATCAAGAGCGTCAGCGACACCCGTGTGGGTGACACCGTGACTCTTGCCGGCAATCCCACCGCCGAGCCCTTACCCGGCTTCAAGGCGGTACAGCCCATGGTCTATGCGGGTATTTACCCCGCAGACGGGTCCCGTTACGGCGATCTGCGGGATGCGCTTGAGAAGCTACAGCTCAACGACGCGGCGCTCTCCTTTGAGCCCGAGACCTCGATCGCTCTTGGCTTTGGCTACCGTTGCGGCTTTTTGGGGCTCCTGCATATGGAGATCATCGAGGAGCGCCTGGAGCGGGAATTCAACCTTGACCTCATTACCACCGCCCCCAGCGTCATTTATGAGATCACCAAGCGGGACGGAGAGCTGGTGCGCATCGACAATCCCACCAACTATCCCGATCCTGCCGAGATCGAAAAGGCGGCGGAGCCCATCGTGCGGGCATCCATCATCACTCCCACCGATTTCGTGGGCGGTTTGATGGATCTGTGTCAGGATCGCCGCGGCGAGTTCTTAGATATGAAATATCTGGATACCAACCGTGTGGAGCTGCACTACCGCTTGCCCCTCAATGAGATCATTTATGACTTTTTTGACGCGCTCAAGAGCCGCTCCCGCGGATACGCCTCTCTGGACTATGAGCTGGAGGGGTATTGCGAAAGCAAGCTGGTCAAGCTGGACTTTTTGCTCAACGGCGAGCAGGTGGATGCGCTCTCCTTTATCGTCCACGAGGAAAAGGCGTACGGCAGAGCTCGCAAGATCGCCGAACGCTTGAAGGAGAACATCCCGCGCCAGCTCTTTGAGGTACCCATTCAGGCCGCCATCGGCTCCAAAATTATCGCTCGCGAGACGGTGAAGGCCATGCGCAAGGACGTGCTTGCCAAGTGCTACGGCGGTGACATCACCCGTAAGAAGAAGCTGCTGGAAAAGCAGAAGGAGGGCAAGAAGAAGATGCGCCAGCTGGGCTCGGTGCAGGTCTCGCCCGAGGCGTTCATGGCGGTGCTCAAGCTGGAGGATGACGATTAATACTGTGAAGGAGAGGGAACATATGCCCCGACTGGGACTTTATCTGCATATCCCCTTTTGCGTGCGGAAGTGCCGCTATTGCGATTTTTATTCCGCACCCACCGACAAGGGGGCGCGCACGGCTTACGTGCGCGCCCTTTGCCGTCATCTGGCGGCGGTCGCCCCCGATCTGCGGGACTATACCGTGGACACTGTCTATTTCGGCGGCGGTACGCCCACACTGCTTGACAGTGGAGATTTTCAGTCGATTTTGGATACCGTCAGGGGGTGTTTATCCCTTGAACGCGATGCCGAGATCACCGCGGAGTGCAATCCCGTTACCAACGCCGCGGGGCTGATGGAGGGGTTGCTTTGCGCCGGGGTGAATCGTCTCAGCATCGGCTTGCAGAGCACCCACGAGGGGGAATTAAAACTGCTTGGCAGACCCCATGGGTACGGAGAATTTCTTTCCACCTACAGTGCCGCGCGGCAGGCGGGCTTTGACAATATCAGCGTGGATCTGATGTTCGGTATTCCCGATCAGACCGTTCGCTCTTTTGGCCAGACCCTGGATGCGGTCACGGCGCTCTCCCCCGAGCATATTTCGGCATACGGTCTGCGCATTGAGGAGGGGACCCCCTTCTACCGCATGAGACAGGAGCTGACCCTGCCCGATGAGGATGCCGAGGCGGAGATGGCAGAGATGGTTGCCGCGCGCCTGACCGCCGCGGGCTATGCGCATTATGAGATCAGCAATTACGCAAGGGCAGGGCTGCGCTCCCGCCACAATATGCGCTACTGGCTGGGGGAGGACTACCTGGGCTTCGGTCCCGGTGCGCACTCGTATCTTCGCGGCGTACGCTTTGAGACCGCCCCCGACACCGCCGCCTATCTTTTGGCTGTGGAGCGGGGTGATTTTGAGAGCCTGCGGCAGAATCCGGTTCCCATTGCGGGCAAGGAGCAGAAGGACGAATACGTGATGCTCCGCATGCGCCTGTTTGACGGGGTCGAGCTTGCCGATTTTTCGCACCGTTTCGGCACTTCCTTTGAAAAGGAGTATGGCGATGTGACCCCCCTTGTCCAAGGTGGATTTTTGGTGAAAACGCCCCACCGCATCGCCTTTACCGAAAAGGGTATGCGGGTGAGCAATACCATCCTTTCCGATTGGCTGGATTTCGGAAAATAAAACACGTAAGGAGAATCGTATGACACGTCTTGCACGCTTTCAAGAAAGGCTGGCGCCCCTTGCAGGCGCCGCATTGGTGACCTCCGGGCAGAATCAGTTCTATCTTTCGGAGTTTGACTATGACGACGGCTATCTGCTGATCCTGCCCGATGCCGCCTATCTGTTGGCGGATTTTCGCTATATCGAGGCGGCAAAGAAAAGCGCCGCCCAGGGCTTTACCGTCCTGCGCCCTGCGGGCGGTATGAACGATGCCGTGAAGGAGCTCCTCCAAAAGCACGGGGTCGATACTCTGCTTTTGGAGGAGGGCAACGTGACCCTTTTACAGCATACCCGTCTTTCTGCCGCACTGGAGGGGGTCAAATTGGTAGCAGGAGCGACCAAGCTGTTCACCGATCTGCGGCTTTATAAGGACGAAAGAGAGATTGCCGCCATCGCCGCGGCACAGGAGCTGACCGACGCGGCGTTCACTCATATTCTCGGCTACATCCGCGAGGGCGTGCGGGAGATCGACGTGGCGTTGGAGCTGGAGCACTTTATGCGCAAAAACGGTGCCACGGGGATCGCCTTTGAGACCATTGCCGTGTCGGGCACCGCCTCCTCGCTCCCCCACGGCGTGCCCCGTGACAGGGTGCTGGAAAAGGGCTTCCTCACCATGGATTTCGGTGCTCGTTACGGGGGATATTGCTCGGATATGACCCGCACCGTGGTCGTGGGAAGGGCCGATGCGGACATGAAGCATCTGTACCGTACCGTTCTGACCGCTCAGCGGGCGGCACTGGATGCCGCCAAGGGCGGCATGGGCTGTCGCGCTCTGGATAAGGTCGCCCGCGATATCATCGATGGAGCGGGGTACAAGGGGTGCTTCGGGCACTCCCTGGGGCACGGCGTGGGGATCGATATTCACGAATCGCCCCGTCTGTCGCCCTCGGCTCCCGAGGACGCAATGTTAACCCCCGGTCACGTGGTAACGGTGGAGCCGGGCATCTATATTGAGGGGAAATACGGCTGTCGCATCGAGGATATGATCGCCGTGGAGCGGGACGGCAGCATCCGCAACTTCACCAAGAGCACCAAGGAATTGTTGGAGCTGTAAGATGGATATTCTGGTCGTTTCGGACACCCACGGGCGGCGCGAACGCCTTGCCGAGGTCATGACGCGGACACATGCGGGTATCGTGCTGTTCCTTGGGGACGGACTGCGGGATCTTACCGTGATTCCCGACGGCGTAACGGTGCGCGCCGTGCGGGGAAATTGCGATTTTGTCGGGCGGGATATTCCCGAGACCTGTATTGAACATTTCGGTACGTACCGCGTTTTCATGACCCACGGGCACCGCTACGGGGTCAAGGCGGGCATCGGCGCCGCCGTTGCGGCGGCTGTCGATGCCGATGCGGACGTGCTTTTGTACGGACATACCCACCGCCCCGAGGACACCACCCTGCCTGCGGGTGCGCAGGTGGGGGAACGGGTGTTAAAAAAGCCGCTTTTGATCCTCTGCCCCGGCAGTCTCGGGGACCCGCGGGATGGGGTACCGTCCTTCGGTACCCTGACCATTCGCAACAACGGCGTGCTGGCAGGGCTGGGCAAGCTTTAAAGGAGATGTTATGAAGCACATTCTGGTGATCGATGACGATATCCATATTGGTAATATGGTGGAGGAGGTTTTAACCCGCGAGGGCTATCGGGTCTCCCGCGCCTACTCGGGCACCGAGGCACTGCTGGTTCTGGGGCGGGAGCGTCCCGACCTTGTTCTGCTTGATCTGATGTTGCCCGGCTTGCCCGGCGAGACGGTATTAAAGCAGATCGAGGGGATCCCCGTGATCGTGGTCAGCGCCAAGGTGGACGTGGACAACAAGGTAGAGCTCCTTCTTGGCGGCGCCGCCGATTATATCACAAAGCCCTTTGATACGGCGGAGCTGCTGGCGCGTATTACGGTACAGCTGCGTAAAGCGGAGCATTCCCGCTCCGATGGAGTGATGACCCTGGGAGATCTCACATTGCGCACGGCATCCCATGAGGTGCTGGTACAGGACACTCCCTTGCGCCTGACGCGCACCGAATACGCCATTTTAAAGCTGTTGATGCAGCATGCGGGGCAGGTCCTTGCCAAATCGGCGATTCTTGACAGGATTTGTGCCGATACCCCCGACTGCACCGAAAGCTCTCTGAAGCAGCACGTGAGCAATCTGCGCAAAAAGCTTCGCGATGCCCACCCCGACGGCAAGGATTGCATCGAGGCGGTCTGGGGCATCGGCTTTCGGCTGTCGGAGCGTTAAAAGCAACAGTTCCTTTGAGCTTGTGACACCTCATCCCCCAGCCTACAGCTGCAACCTTCTCTGCTGGGAAAGGCTTTGGTTTGTGCGGGCTTGTTTGTTTCGCTCAGGATGATGCGCTAAATCCGCGCAGGGCGGCGCAAGGAAAAATCTTGACCGAATCTTGACGCTTTTCTTTACCGTTTTCTTGACTGCTGTGCGGTAGAATGGGGGCACAAACAAAGAGGAGGTATTCAAATGGAATACATATTGACAACAAACGGACTTTCCAAGCAATACAGGCACTTCAAGGCGCTGGACGATCTCACCATGCACGTGCCTAAGGGAGCCATCTACGGCTTTGTGGGGAAAAACGGCGCGGGCAAGACCACTCTCATTCGCCTGATCTGCGGCTTACAGACGCCCACCGCGGGCAATTACACCCTGTACGGTATCGAAAACGGCACAAAGGAAATTTCAAAATCCCGCCGCCGTATGGGTGCGGTGGTGGAGACGCCCTCCATCTATCTGGATATGACTGCCGAGGAGAATCTGCGGGAGCAGTACCGTATTTTGGGGCTCCCCTCCTTTGACGATATCCCGGAGCTGTTGCGGTTGGTGGGGCTCTCGGACACAGGAAAGAAAAAGGCGCGGCATTTTTCCCTTGGTATGAAGCAGCGGCTCGGTATCGCTGTGGCGCTTGCGGGAAATCCCGATTTTTTGGTGCTGGACGAGCCCATCAACGGGCTGGATCCTCAGGGCATCATCGAGATCCGGGAGCTGATCCTCAAGCTTAATCGGGAACGCCGTATTACGGTGCTGATCTCCAGCCACATTCTGGATGAATTGGCAAGGCTCGCCACCCATTACGGCTTTATCGACAAAGGGCACATGGTCAAGGAGATCAGCGCCGCCGAGCTGGAGGCGGCGTGCAGAAAATGCGTACGTGTGGAGGTTTCGGACACCAAAGCCCTTTCCCGGGTGCTGGACGGTATGGAGGTGGAATATAAGATTCTCTCTGAAACTCAGGCGGATATTTTTGCCAAGGTCAATATTTCTAAACTGACTATGGCACTGGCGGGGGAGAACTGTGAGCTGCTCGGCGTGCAGGAGCGGGACGAGACCCTGGAGAGCTACTACATCGGTCTTGTGGGAGGTGGCAGTCATGGGTAAGCTGCTACATGCCGGCTTTGCACGGCTATTCAAAAGCAAGATCTTTTGGATCGGCATCGCAGCCCTTGCCGGGCTTGCCGCCTTTGCCTGCATCGGGCGCTACCGCGATGCGGTCATCCTCCCTCATGCGGGATATAACACCCCCGATGGGTTACTGTTCATCGGCGCCATGTATGCGCCTATCTGGGTACCCGTATTTGTCAGCCTGTTCGTGGGTACCGAGTATTCCGACGGTACCATGCGCAATAAGGTGACGGTGGGGCACTCCAGGCTTGCCGTTTATCTTTCCAATGTGGTCGTTTGTACTGCGGGAGTGCTGGTGATGCACCTGGTCTATATCGGCGTGATGCTGGGGCTGGGTCTGCCGTTGCTTGGCGGATTTGTGGAAATTTCCGCCAACGTATTGGTCATTTTTTTCTTTTGCAGTCTTGCCACCATGGTAGCGCTGACGTCGGTGATGGTGGGAGTGGGTATGCTCATTCACAGTAAAGCCACCGGCGCCATCGTTGCCATGCTTTTGGGGTTGGCGTTGCTCTTGGGTGCCTTGAGCATCAATCAGGTGCTGAATGCTCCCGAGATCATCACCGACGGGATCACCGTCAACGAGGCGGGGGAGCTTGTACAAGTGGAGCCCTACCGTAATCCCAAATATCTGGCAGGAGGCAAACGTGCTTTCTTTCAATTTTTGAACGAATGCCTGCCCGGCAACCAGATGATGACCATCGGGCAGAGCGTTGCGCTCCCCCGGGATGTGTGGCATCTGCCGGTATATGCCGTTTTGCTGACGGTGGTCGTCACGCTCGGCGGTGCGTACATCTTTCGTCGCAAGGATCTGAAATAAGGAGGACGGTATGAGAAATTTACTGCGCTCCGGCTTTTCACGCCTGTGGAGAAGCAAGCTTTTGTATCTGGGAATTTTGGCGGTGGCGGCACAGGTCGCGTATACCCTTGTAAACAATCTGCATTATAAAAGCCTTTGGGGCTTGGAGGAACTGACCGCCATCAATCTGATCTTTGCGGGCACACAGCTCCTGCCCATCGTCCTTGCCGGCTTTATCAGCTTTTTTGTGGGAGTAGAGTATGGCGATAAGACCATCCGCAATAAGCTGACGGTCGGGTACACGCGTTCTGCCGTTTATCTGGCAAATCTGATCGTTTGCGCCGCGGCGGCACTGATCATGTATGTGGCGGGCAGTGGCTTGGTGATCGCCATTGGTGCACCCTTACTCGGCGGCTTTTCGGGGGTGCCATACGTGCTGATCCTACAGATCTTATGCAGTTGCTTGACCGTGGTGGCATTGATGGCGGTACTGTTGCTTTGTGCTATGCTTATCACCAATAGGGCAGTGGGTGTGGTCGTCAGTATCTTAATTGCTGTGGGATTGGTCTTTTTGATCACCCCAGAGCTTGACAATATGCTTTCCGCGCCCGAGATGATCGGCGGATGGAGCTACACTGTCAACGGTGTTCTGTACGAGGTTCCCGTGCAGCCGAATCCCGATTACCTTTCGGGCTTTGGGCGTGTGTTGGCTCAATTTTTACACGATCTGCTTCCCACGGGGCAGCTCTATCAGTATGGCGGCAGTGAGATTTTGCCCTGCGATCTTGCCCTTTTTTCACTGTATTCCGTGTTGCTGATTGCACTGACTGCAGTCGTCGGTATCTTTTTCTTCAAGCGCAAGGACTTAAAATAAAAAGGAGGGGTGTCGGTGGTTGCTTTGTATATTCTTGTGGGCGTGCTGGCGGCGGTGGTTTTATGCCTGCTTGCCAAGATCTGTAGCCTGCGGAGGGCGGCACGGGAGCTTGCCGAGAGCTTTGTCGCCCATCTTGCCGCCGATACCAATACCTTAATGGACATTTCCTGCCGCGACCGCCATATGTTAAGGCTGGCGGCGACCCTTAACGAGCAGCTGCGGCTGTTGCGCGAGCAGCAGCTTCGGTATCTCAACGGCGACAGGGAATTGAAGGATGCGGTCACCAATATTTCTCACGACCTGCGCACGCCCCTGACTGCCATTTGCGGCTATCTCGATCTTCTTGGAAAAGAGGAAAAGTCCCCTGACGTGGTGCGATATCTGGGCTTTATCTCCAATCGCGTGGAGGCGATGAAGCAGCTGACCGAGGAGCTGTTCCGCTATTCGGTGATCCTTTCTTCCCAAGGAGAGCTGAAATCCGAGCCGATCCTTTTAAACGGAGCCCTGGAGGAAAGCATTGCCGCCTTTTACGCCGCCCTGACGGCGCGGGGCATTACCCCCGACATCCATATGACCGAGACGCCCGTTCACCGCAAGCTTGACCGTGCGGCACTTGCCCGTGTGTTTGAGAATATCTTAAACAACGCCCTCAAATACAGCGACGGAGACCTGGAGATCACCCTGTCCGACTGTGGCGAGGTCACCTTTACCAACACCGCCGCAGGGCTGGACGGGGTACAGGTGGGCAAGCTTTTTGACCGCTTTTTTTCGGTGGAGGCGGCACGGAATTCCACAGGACTGGGACTTGCCATTGCCAAAACGCTGGTGGAGCAGATGGGCGGTACCGTGGCGGCGACCTATGCAGACGGGAGATTGAGCGTGCACGTGGTGTTTGGAGAATCATGAAATCATTGCTTCGACAGGCAGAAAGCGATCCTGTCGGGCACAACGCAATAGAGCCCCGCGCCGTTTGGCGCGGGGCTCTATTGCGTTGCTTTTTACACCACGGGTACGGGCTCCTCTTCGGTAACCTCGGCAGGCGCTTCCGCCGCGGCGGCAAGGGCCTCCTCATAGGCACGGATGACCGCCTCCTCCAGGGTGGCACGGAACTGCGCGTTGATGGGATGTACGATATCCCGGTAGGTCTCGTCGGGGTTCTTGCGGCTGGGCATGACGATAAAGAAACGATCGCGGGCGTGGATCACCTTGATGTCATGTACGGCCAGCTGGCTGTCGAACGTGACGGAGACGACCGCCTTCATGGGGCCTTCGTCAAAGAGCTTGCGAATTTTGATGTCTGTGATTTGCATTTTTCATGTCCTCCGTTGCTATAATTTTGTCAGATAAGCATTTTCTGCTCTACGCTTATAGTATAAAACCTTTTTGTGGCGGGTATTCAAACACTTTGTGTGGGTTTTGTGAAAATAAAGACCAAAACGTAAACAATTTTTGACCATTTTTAACAGAATCGGGAGGAAACTGACATGGCACTACCGAATACGAGCAAAAGCGCCGCCGAGATCGCGGTGGCACTGTCGGGCAAGAAAAAGCTGTGGTTCATCGGCATCGGCGGGGTCCATATGGCGACCATGGCACAGTTCGCGGCAAAAAAGGGCTTCACGGTGGCGGGCTCCGACCGTGCGGCGGGGGAGGGCACGGCACGATTGCAGGCGGCGGGCATTCCCGTTTATTTCGGACACGACGCGGCGCGAGTGGTGGATTTTGACGCGGTGGTCTATACTCTTGCCATTTCCCCGCAGAACCCCGAATATACCGCGGCGGTGCGGTTGGGACTTCCCGTTTTCTCCCGTGCCGATTTTTTGGCGTATCTGATGCGGGATTACCCTAACCGCATCGGTGTGGCGGGCAGTCACGGCAAGAGCACCGTTACCGCTATGCTTGCCGAGATCTTTACCGTGGCGGGGCGGGCACCCACCGTGTTTTGCGGCGCACCCTTGCGGGATATTTCGCCTTGCGCGGCGGGCGGGGGACGGGATGTGATCTTTGAGGCATGTGAGTACAAGGATTCCTTCCTGCGCTTTTCCCCGACCCTGTCGGTGATCCTGAACGTGGGGCTGGATCACGTGGATTATTTTGACTCTATGGATGCCATCAAGCGCTCCTTTGCCGCTTACGCCGCCCTACCGGGAGAGGCGGGCGCCGTTCTTTGCAATGCCGAGGACGAGAATGCTCTGGCTTGCGCCGCGAAAAGCCCTGCCCGCCATCATACCTTTGGTATTGAAAAGGGGGAGTATCGGGCAGAGACTGTGCGTCATTTGGAGGGACGGTATGCTTTTTCTCCCGTTTTACCCGACGGGAGACGTATGGATGAGATCGTTTTGCGGGTTCCGGGTCGGCACAACGTGGCAAACGCCATGGCGGCGCTTGCCGTCGCCCGACTTTGCGGTGTGCGGGAGGCCGCCATCGCTACGGGGCTTGCCGCCTTCCGCGGAGCGGGGCGGCGGATGGAGTATCGCGGCATGCTGCACGGGGCACGGCTCTTTGACGACTACGCTCACCATCCCGCCGAGATCGTCGCCACTCTCTCTGCCACACGGCAGATGCTGGAGGGAAAGGGGAGGCTGTTCGCCGTCTTTCAATCCCACACCTACTCCCGCACGGCGGCGTTTTTTACTGAGATCTGTACGGCGCTCCGCGCCGCCGATCGGGTGCTGGTGGCGCCCATTTACGCCGCCCGCGAGACCGAAACCCTGGGGATGAGCGCCGCCGTGCTTGCCGCGGGGGTGGGGGAGCGTGCGAGCGCTCCCGGGGATCTGACCGCTATTGCCGCGGTTCTCGATGCCGAGCTTTCCCCCGGCGATCTGGCGGTCATCATGGGGGCGGGAGATATCGATCGTATTTTCGGAAATTTTTCGGGAAAGCACTTTACTTTATAAACAAAATCGGTTAAAATAGGCTATGGACTATGCTGTTGCCGCAAAGTGAGGTGATTTCCGGTGAAAAGCTATGAAGCCCTGTCGCGGGTCTATGACCGCCTGAACGGTGAGGTGGACTACGCCGCCATTGCAGATTTTTATGAAAAAGCCTTTGCCCGTTATGGTGTTCGGCCACACCTGACCCTGGATCTTGGGTGCGGTACGGGAAGCATGACCCTGGAGCTTGCCCGCCGTGGCTATGACATGATCGGCGTGGATGCCAGCGCGGAAATGCTCTCCAAGGCATATGAGCGGATGTGGAACGGGGGACAGTCGGGGATCCTTTTTTTGCAACAGGATATGCGCGCCTTCGAGCTTTACGGTACCGTGGGGGCGGTGGTCAGCACCTTGGACTGTGTCAATTACCTGACGGGGGACGGCGATCTTGACAAGTGCTTTTCGCTGGTGCACAATTATCTCGACCCCGACGGTGTGTTCCTGTTTGACGTGAACACCCCCTATAAATTCAAGCATGTCTATGGGGATAATGCTTACATCTTAGAGGAAGAGGACGGCTCTGCCTATTGCGGCTGGCAGAACGATTTTGACGAGGAAAGCGGACTTTGCCGCTTTTTGCTCTCGGTGTTCACCGAGGAAAGGGACGGGCGCTATGCCCGTGCCGACGAGGAGCAGACCGAGCGTTGCTACAGTCGGGAAGAGCTGACCGGTGCATTGGAGCGGGCGGGATTTTCGGAGATCGCCATTTTCGGGGATCTGCATTTCGGCGCGCCGACCGAGACGACCGAGCGCTGGTATATTGCGGCAAGATGTAAAAAATAAGAGGAAACGGTATGAAAAAATCGAGTATTTTAAGAGGAATGACGCGGGACGGCAGTGCTCGCATCCACGTGATCGAATCAAGCGCTGTCGTCAACGAGGCGATCCGCATCCATAAGACCGCACCCACCGCCACGGCGGCACTGGGGCGGTTGCTGACGGGTACCTCGCTGATGGGTTGTATGCTGGGGGATAAGGAGGATACCCTGTCCCTGACCGTGAACGGAAGCGGGCCTCTGGGCAAGATGATCGCGGTTTCCGATTATATGGGAAACGTGCGGGGATATGTGCAGAACCCCGCAGTGGATCTGCCCCTTAAGCCCAACGGTAAATTGGATGTGGGCAGTGCGGTGGGCCCCGGCACCCTGACCGTGATCAAGGACATGGGCGACGGAGAGCCCTACAACGGTACCGTGCCCCTGGTCAGCGGCGAGATCGCCGAGGATATTGCTTCTTATTATGTGAACAGCGAGCAGCTTCCCACCCTCCTGGCTCTGGGTGTGTTGGTGGATACCGACCGCACCTGTCGGGCGGCGGGCGGCGTCATCGTACAGTTGCTGCCCTTTGCCGACAATGCCGTGATCGATCAATTGGAGAAGAATGCCGCCTCTCTTCATAATGTATCCGCACTTTTTGATCGGGGAATTTCCAATAGGGAGATCGCCGACATTGCCCTTGCGGGAATCGAGTGGGATGTGTTCGACGAGCTGGAGGTGGAATATCGTTGCACCTGCCGACGGGAGCGTATTGCAGATGCCATTCGTTCTCTGGGACAGAAGGAGATCGACAAAATGCTTGCGGAGCAGGTGGCGGAGGGCAAGGCAGAGGAGCTGGAGGTCAACTGCCATTTCTGCGGCGCCTCCTATCATTTCGGGAAAGAAGAATTGAGCAAGGCGGCTCATTGAAAAATTTTTTCAAAAAATCTCGAAAAAGGTGTTGACAAGCCGAAACGCTTGTGCTATAATAAATAAGTCGCCAGCGCGGAATACTGTGCTTGCGATGTTTCCTGGCCCGGTAGTTCAGTTGGTTAGAACGCTAGCCTGTCACGCTAGAGGTCGTGGGTTCGAGTCCCATCCGGGTCGCCAGGAATGCCTCTGTAGCTCAGTTGGTAGAGCAGGGGACTGAAAATCCCCGTGTCG
>JAFTNU010000002.1 GCA_017451735.1 Clostridia bacterium | reverse complement strand
TCGCAGGTATTCTGGCCAGCAACTATGACGTTACCGATCTGTTTGTTGACAATACGCTGAAGATCTGCAACGGGAATGTTGCCGCTTTCGAGGTGCTTCTCACCGAGATTGAGGCGCTTCTCGCCAAGCACGATGTCAACCTCTTTATGACAGCTTCCATTCCCGTGGAAGAGGCAAGCGACGTTGTAAAGAAGTATCTTTGATCTTTTCATCACAAAAGCCGCAGACAAATGTCTGCGGCTTTTAACTTATACGGGATAAAAAGCTACGGATGGCAGGAGTGTATTTTCAACTTTGACAGGCTTCGGGTGCGGCGTCCGGCCCAGGAGCCTTTTTCTTTTCGGCCAGGAGTATACACCCGAGAGCCAGTAGATACCCCAAAAACGACGGAATAAAGATGAGTAACAGCCAGTAAAGCAATATAACCGGAATGTCTGCGGCGCTGAATCCGTACCCCACCAGAGTGTAAGCGATCTCTCCAATGACAAAGGAGATCAATCGCAGCACGGTTACCGCTATCATCCCCCAAAAGGCGGGGCGCTGCAGGGGATTGGTTCTGCTGAACAGCTTGCGGAAGGGGAGTGTTTCCCCCCGCGGAATGAACTCTTGCCCCAATGTTTCCGCAGCGTTTTTCAGAGCGCGGTTTTGGGCAATGTGAGCAGAGATCCATTTGTGAGCAAGCAGGATGACCAAGGTCAATTCCGTCACCTCCATCAGCAGGGAGACCACATAGGAGGAAAAGTCCGCGGTCAGATCCAGAGAACCGCCCACAATGGAGATGGCTATGATAGAGGCCACGTATTTGAAGATCAGCGCCCCTCCAATCAGAATATAGAGCCCACGGCATTTCTTGGCGCCATAGTGATAAATGCTATGGATCAAAAAGCCAAAGGAGGCGGCGACCCCGAGCACCTCAAATAAATTGAGGAAGAAATCGACAATGTCCCACCAAAGGGTATCGCTGAGCACCAGGTCGGCCGATAAATACTGATACAGGGGGATCAATGCACAGCTGTATACCGCATAAATGCCGAAAATGACAAGAGCGGGGAGGCGTAAATCGGTACGTTTCATGAAATCTCCTTCGAATCGTTCAGATGTATCTCATATCGACACTTTATTATAGCACAAATCCGAAAGAATTGCAAACTCTTTTGCATAAATGCTTCCAAAGTTTCATATGATAAAAGAAAACATAAAATATGAGGTGAAATTTTGGAACATCATCCTGTGGATTATAAGGCTTTGACCGATGCCCTGAAGACTATGACGGGCGGCGCGGTAGAGATCAATGTATTGACTCGTTCGATCCTGGGTCGCGAGATCCCCATTCTCACCTTAGGGCAAGGGAAAAGAGCCGTGCTTTATGTGGGGGCACATCACGGTATGGAAAGCATCACATCCGGCGTGCTGCTGGACTTTATCGCCGATTATATCAAGCAGTATGAGCGTGCCGCCACTGTTTATGAGTATCCCATCAAATATCTGTTCCAAGAGCGGCGAATCTATATCGTTCCCATGCTCAATCCCGATGGGGTGGAATATGCCATTCACGGTGTAGGAGCCGAAAATCCGTTACGCGACCGAGTGATACGCATGAACGGCGGAGAGGATTTTTCACATTGGCAGGCCAATGCCCGGGGTGTGGATCTCAATCACAATTATGATGCCGGCTTCCGCGCCTATAAGAAGAAAGAAGCCGAGGCGGGTATCACAGGCGGTGCTCCCACGCGCTATAGCGGGGAATATCCCGAATCCGAGCCCGAAACGGCAGCCTTGTGTCGATTCCTGCGCTTGAGGCGGGAGAATATCGTGGGCATATTGACGCTTCATACCCAAGGAGAAGAGATCTTTTGCAGCTGTGGTGACAATCTGACCGCCAAAACCATGTCGGTGGGGCGGGTGATCTCCCGCTTCACAGGGTATCGTTTGGCCCGCCCCGAGGGGCTTGCGGCCTTTGGCGGATTGACCGATTGGTGCATTGCCGATCTGTTCCGCCCGGCCTTTACCCTGGAGTGCGGCAAAGGAGAAAATCCCTTGCCGCCCGAGCAGCGGCCCCTTATTTACGAGCGTCTGCGTCGCATTCTCTTTTCTTTTCCTTGCATCGTTTAAAACAGAAAATTTTTCTGTTCTTTTTCTATTGATTTCAACGTATCATATGGTTTATAATGATGATATCAATTGTAAGCGAGGTATCATCATGTCTTTTCTGAAAAACGGAGCGCAGTATATTTCCGCATTGATAGGAGAGGCCGTAAAGAACGGCAGTCGGGAGGCAACGGTCAGCGGTGACTATGAGATAGAGTCTTGCATCCTGATTCCGTCAGATTTCACCCTCTATCTTAAAAATTGTCACCTTGTCATGGCAGATAATACCTTCTGCAATATGTTCAGCAACGAGAATTGCAGAAAGGAGATCGGGCGCACCCGATCGGGGACCGACAGAAATATCAGGATCATCGGTCAGGGGCGTGCAATCCTGGACGGTGGAGCTTACAACGGGCTTTCCGAAAAGAATCAGAACACGAATGGTTTGCCCGCAATCTATGAGAATAATGTGATCCTTTTTACAAATGTGGACGGGTTTGAGGTAAGAGGCCTGCATATTCGCAACCAGCGTTGGTGGGCGACCAACTTTGTCTATTGTGCAAACGGTAAAATTACGGATATGGACTTTTGCTCCGATCCTACCGCCGTGTTGCCCGACGGCAGTACACGCCCCTATCTGTTGCGGGATGAATATGCCGCCACCCTAGTTAAAAATTCCGACGGCATCGACATTCGCGTGGGGTGTCATGACATTCTGATCGAAAATGTGACGGGCTTTACCGAGGATGATACCGTGGCACTGACCGCTTTGAACGGGGGATTGGAAAAGCGTTTTTATCTCGACGGCGCATCTATGGATATTCGGAATATTGTGGTGCGGAATGTCGTTTCTTCGGCATATTGCTCCAATGTGCGGTTGCTTTGCGCCGGAGGCGACATTCGCATGTATAACATTCTGGTGGACGGCATGATGGATGCCTCTGCGGATTGCCCGTATCTGGATCACGGCAGGCACGGCGTTCGTCTTGGAGATGCGGGCGTGTACGGCGATCGGATCCCCACGCCGGACAGCATGTTCAACATTACCGTGCGAAATGTTTTTTCAAGAGCCATCTCTGCCATCAAGTACCACGGTGAAATCGGCAATCTGACGCTGGACAACATCAATGGCTTTGACGGATGCGAGACAGTCATCGACCACATCAAAGAATGATAAAGAATAGGGGCAGGCCCTGCATGGCAGGGCCTGCCCCTATTCTTTATTCGAACATATATTCCAGATCGAATGTTTTGATGCCATCGGGCGGTAAGCGGTAGGTGTCGCTTTCGGTTTCCAGCCGGCGGTGGGTACCGTCTACGGCCGGCAGACCGCTCCAGGGCTCGATACAGACGTAATCGGCATGATCATCGTGAGGCTTGGTCCAAACGCCAACATAAGGGAAGTCGGTGTATTTGACTGTGACCGAATGGCGATCTGCTGCAGAGCGCAGTGTAACCGTTCGTGCGGTACGGGCGAGAAAGGTGGCGTCATTATAGAACATCGGGCGGTTGAGGTCAATGATGCGTCCGTTACGCAACGGATAAGCGCAACGCTTTCCGTTGGGCAATAGATTTTCGGTAAAGATCAGCTTGTCGGGACAGCAATATTCACCAAATTCCAGATAGCAATCCTCAAAGGCTCCCTGGCCATTGACGGGCGCACGGAAGCCGGGATGGGCACCAACCGAAAAGGGCAGGAGCTCCTTGCCGGTATTTTCAACCGTCAGTCGGATGGCAATGCGGTTGCCGATCAGCCGATAGGTAACCGAAAAGGAGAAATCAAAAGGATATATCTTTCTTGTTTCGTCAGAGGAAAGCAGCGTAAAGGTCATGCTATCCTCGGTTTGGGATGTCATGGTAAACGGCATCAGCTTGGCAAAGCCGTGATTGGTGATTTCGTAAAGCTTGCCGTTGTAGGCATATTTGCCCTCAAATTGACGTCCGCAAAAGGGAAACATCCAAGGTGCGCGGCCGGTCCAATGAGCAGGATCCCCCTGCCAAAGGTATTCGCAGCCGTCGGAGCTCAACACGGAGTGCAGCTCGGCACCGAGATCACACGCCTGAATCGTCAGATAATCATTTTTCAATGTATAAAGCATTTTAGCACCTCACTCGTTATCATGATCAAAAAAATTCATCTGCTCGCCGTTGCGCATCTGGTTACGGAAGGGGAGTCCCAGGTGCTCATAGGCAAGGCGGGTAACGCATCGCCCTCTTGGCGTGCGGGAAAGAAAGCCGATCTGCATGAGATAGGGCTCATAAACATCCTCCAGCGTGACGGCCTCCTCTCCGATGGTTGCAGCAAGTGTTTCCAGGCCCACGGGGCCGCCGTCATAGAACTTGATGATGGCAGTCAGCATGCGGCGGTCGATATGATCCAGTCCCAGACCGTCGATCTCCAGCTGCTGCAGGGCATAATTGGCGATCTCGGAGGAGATAGAGCCGTCCCCTTTGATCTGAGCAAAATCGCGGACACGCTTGAGCAGGCGGTTGGCGATACGAGGGGTGCCGCGGGAGCGGGATGCGATCTCGATGGCGCCATCCTCGGTGATCTCCATGCCGAGAATCGTGGCGCTGCGCTTGACGATGGTCGCAAGCTCTTCGGGGGTGTAGAGATCCAGCTTCAGAAGCACGCCGAACCGGTCGCGCAAGGGGGTTGAAAGCTGTCCTGCACGGGTCGTAGCACCGATCAAGGTGAATTTGGGAAGATCAATGCGGATGCTTCTGGCGGCGGGACCCTTGCCGATGATGATATCCAAGGCATAATCCTCCATGGCAGGGTAAAGGACCTCCTCTACCGCGCGGGAAAGACGGTGGATTTCATCGATAAAGAGCACGTCACCGTCCGCAAGATTGGTCAAAAGTGCCGCAAGATCGCCCTGCTTTTCAATGGCGGGACCCGAGGTGACACGGATATTCACGCCCATCTCATTTGCGATGATGTTGGAAAGTGTGGTCTTACCAAGGCCGGGAGGACCGTAAAGAAGCACATGATCCAGGGAATCGCCCCGCTTTTTTGCCGCGTCGATATAGACCTTGAGATTTTCCTTCACTTTGTCCTGGCCGATATAATCCTCCAACGTTTGGGGACGCAAGGGATTGTCGGCGTTTTCTCTGTCTTCGCCTGTTTCGGAGGTGGATACAATGCGGTTTTCAAAGTCGAAATCGTCGTCATTGGCACCAAAGCTCATATTCGAACCGAAATTCATTTGTTACCTCCTTATCTCATCAGCTTCTTGAGAGCGGCGCGGATGATATCCTCCACCTCCATAGCAGAGGTATCGATGGTGTGCAGAACGCCGAGAATCTCCGTGCGGTTGTAGCCGAGCACCAGAAGGGCTTCCTGCGCCTCGCTCATTTTGCCGTTGCCGGCCGACATGGCTGCAGTGGCGGGAGATGCCGATGCCGTGCCGATGGGGGCGGAGGGCAGGGTGCCCTCTGCCATCATCTTGTCGCGCAGCTCCAGAATGATACGGGCCGCGGTTTTGGGGCCGATGCCATTGGCCTTGGCAATGGCTTTTTTATCCTCGGTGCAAACGGCAAGAGCAAATTTTTCGGGGGAAAAGCAGGAAAGGATAGCCATGGCCGCTTTTGGCCCTACACCCGAGACGGTGGTCAGCAATTTGAAGGTATCCAGCTCATGCTCGTCCGAAAAGCCGAACAACTCCATATCATCCTCGCGCACGGCAAGATGGGTGAACAGCTTGACCTCGCTACCGTTGGCGGAGGACGGAGAAAGCGTATCATAAGTGCGGTCGCTGACCGTAAGCTTAAAGCCTACACCGCCGGCATTGATCACGGCAAAGCCGGGGCGCAGGAGCGCCAGCTTGCCGCTGATAAAATAGAACATACAGGCCTCCGATTTTAATCAAAAATCAATAATATGATAAATAAGGTCTCATTAAAGTAAAAATAAAAGCCTTATTTATTGGGATACGGAAGGCGATCCCTCCGCGATTTTTTTGATGGCACGCTCCAATTTGATGCGATCCATCTCCATGTCTCTGCCGCAGGAGAGACAGACGATGCGGCAAATACTGCCCACGCGCAAAATACGGAATTGATGGGTTCCGCAGGGATGCGGCTTCTTCAGCTCCACCATCATTCCGGGGAGCAGCTTTAAGATCTGCATATGATGTTCTCCTTTCGGCTCATTATCTTTTTCAGTATACCATATTTTAGCGGAGAAGTAAATATAAAATTATATTTTTTTGAAATCAGACATAAAGGGTTTGACGAGCGCGCAAAAGTGTGATATAATATCAAAATAAAGTATAAAGAGAAGTGTCGGAAGCCGCGCACTTTCCGGAAAGGGGGAACCATGATCATTCTCGGCATCGACCCCGGTCTTGCCATTGTGGGCTGGGGAGTGGTGGATTGCCGTGCCGGCAGGTTCAAAACATTGGGATACGGTTCGATTTTGACTCCCGCGGGAATGCGCACCGAGGCGCGACTTGCAAAGATCTATGCCGATCTTTGCGCCATCATCGATCATTTTCATCCCCAGGAGATGGCGGTGGAAGAGCTGTTTTTTACCAACAATATCACCACCGGTATCCGTGTGGCGGAGGCGAGGGGAATCGTACTTCTTTGCGGAGAACAAAAGGGGGTGCGCATTTCCGAGTATACCCCTATGCAGGTCAAGCAGGCGGTGGTGGGCTACGGAAAGGCCGAGAAAAAGCAGGTCATTGCCATGGTCACCTCTATCTTGAAGCTACCCGAGCCGCCCAAGCCGGACGATACTGCCGACGCACTCGCCATTGCCATTTGTCACGGCCATTGCGGCGGTTCGCTTCTGGCACAATACTACAATCACTGAAAAGGGAAAAATTATGTGGTACTCCGAAAATTGGAAAGATTATGAATTGCTTGACGCAACCGACGGTGAACGTCTTGAGCGTTGGGGAAAATACATTCTCGTGCGCCCCGATCCTCAGATCATCTGGCGCGGTGCGGGCACTCATCCCATGTGGAAGCGTGCCGATGCTGTTTATCGCCGTTCTTCCGCAGGCGGGGGAGGATGGAAGCAGAACCGACTGCCCGAGCAGTGGTACATCGGTTACGGGGAGCTGAAGTTTCTGATCAAGCCCATGGGCTTCAAGCACACGGGGCTTTTTCCCGAGCAGGCGGCCAATTGGGATTGGTTCTCCGAAAAGATCAGAAGTGCAGGACGCCCCATCAAGGTGCTGAATCTTTTTGCCTATACCGGCGGAGCAACCGTGGCGGCGGCAAAGGCGGGGGCATCTGTGGTACATGTGGACGCCGCCAAAAATATGGTGGCGCAAGCCAAAGAAAATGCCCGCCTTTCGGGCCTTGCCGATGCGCCCATCCGCTATATTGTGGATGATTGCAAAAAGTTTGTGGAACGCGAAATCAAGCGCGGAAACTTTTATGACGCCATCATTATGGATCCGCCCTCTTACGGCAGAGGTCCTTCGGGCGAGGTCTGGAAGATCGAGGATTGCGTGGATGAGTTGGTAACGCTCAGCGCCAAGCTGCTATCCAAGGAGCCCCTCTTTTTTCTGATCAACTCATATACTACGGGGCTGTCTCCTCTTGCCATGAGCTACATTCTGGATCTGCGTGTCCGTGCCCGCTATGGCGGTAAGACCACAGCCTCCGAATTGGGGATACCCGTAACCCGGACGGGCAGTGTTTTGCCGGCAGGCGCCAGCGCCCGTTGGGAGCTTTGAGGTGTACTATGGCTGAAATTTTGATTCACGCAAAAGAGCTTTGGTGCTCCTACGAAGAAGATGATCGGAGAGTCCCTGTTTTGCGGGGAATCTCGTTGGATATCGCCCGCGGAGAATATGTGGCGATCCTGGGGCACAACGGATCGGGCAAATCCACCTTCGCAAAGCTTCTCAACGGTATTCTGGAGCCCGAAGCGGGAGAACTGGTCGTGGCAGGGACGAATCTCGCCTCTCCCGACCTTACCGATGATGATATTTACGCCTTGCGCCGCGAGGTCGGTATGGTGTTCCAGAATCCGGATAACCAGCTGGTTGCTACCATTGTAGAGGAGGATGTGGCCTTCGGCCCCGAAAATCTTGGGGTCCCCTCTGCCGAGATCCGCCGCCGTGTGGATGATGCTCTTGCCACGGTTGGGATGAGCGACTATGCCGGACATGAGCCGCACCGCCTATCGGGCGGGCAGAAGCAGCGGGTCGCCATTGCAGGATTGATCGCCATGATGCCATCCTGCATGATCTTCGACGAATCCACCGCCATGCTTGATCCCGCAGGACGGCGTGAGGTGATCGAAACCTTTGAAAAGCTGAACCGTGAGCAGGGGATTACCGTGCTTACGATTACCCATTATATGAATGAGGCGGCGCGTGCCGACCGTGTTATCGTGATTGACGACGGCAAGATTTTAGCTGACGGTACGCCCCATGAGATCTTTGCCGATCCGGGCCGACTGATCGCCGCCGGGCTGGATGTGCCCCAGTGCACATCTCTCATTCACGCATTGCGTGCCGAAGGTGTGGCGCTGGAGGGGGAGCCTATCACCCCCGAGGAATGCGCCGATCTTCTCTGTCGCGCACTGGAGGGAAAAAAGCATGGCTGAACTCGCACTTGAAAATATCACATATGTTTACGGCGAGCGGACGCCCTTCGAGATCAAGGCTCTTGATGATGTGTCTCTGACCGTTCGGGAGGGGAGCGTGACCGGTATCATCGGTCACACAGGATCGGGTAAATCTACCTTGGTGCAGCTGCTTAACGGCCTGGAGCGTCCTACCTCGGGGCGGGTTCTGCTTGACGGTAAGGACATCTGGGAAAAGCCCAAGGAGATCAAAAAGATCCGTTTCCGCGTGGGGCTGGTCATGCAGTATCCCGAATACCAGCTCTTTGAGGAGACTATCCGTGCCGATATTGCCTTCGGTCCCAAAAACATGGGGCTATCCGAGGAGGAGATCAACCACCGCGTGAAGGAAGCAACGGAATTTGTGGGGCTTGATCCCATTTTGCTTGACAAATCTCCCTTTGATCTTTCGGGCGGCCAGAAGCGCCGAGCCGCTATTGCCGGCGTTATGGCCATGCGCCCCGAGATTCTGGTGCTGGATGAACCTGCGGCGGGGCTTGATCCCCGTGGGCGGGATATCATTCTCAAGGGCATCCGCGATTATGGCAAAAAGACCGGCTCTACCGTGATCATTGTCAGCCACAGCATGGAGGATATGGCCACTTACTGCGATGATATCATTGTGATGTCTCATGGCAAGGTCTATCTTTCGGGTACGCGGGATGAGGTTTTTGCCCATGCCGGAAAATTGACCGAGGTGGGGCTGGATGTGCCGCAGATTACGCGTCTTGCCCTTTTGCTGGAGGAGCGAGGCATTCCTTTGCCTCACGGTATTTACACGGTCGACGCGGCCCTGGATGCTCTGCGTTCGCTATTTCGATAAAAGGATTTTCTTTTTAAAATGAAAAACATTGCTCTGGGGCAGTATTATCCTGCCGAATCGCCCATTCACCGTCTTGACGCGCGGATGAAGGTGATCCTTGCCATCCTCTACATTGTCTGCACCTTTCTGTGCAAGAATGTACTGTGCTTTGCGGCACTGGCGTGCTCTTCGATCTTGCTGATCCTGATCAGCCGCATTCCGTTGCGCACGGTGCTCCGCGCCATTCGGCCCATCATTTTCATCATGCTTTTTACCGCTGTTATCAACCTCTTTTTTACAAAAGGGGAGGTGCTGCTCTTTTCCTGGTGGAAGCTGCAAATTTATCGGGAGGGCATTTACAGTGCTGTATTCATGGTGGTGCGCATCATCGTGCTGATTCTGGGCACCAGCCTCTTTTTGACCTATACCACAACCCCCATTGCACTGACAGATGCCATCGAATCACTTTTGTCACCTTTACGCATTTTTCATGCGCCGATTCATGAGTTTGCCATGATGATGACCATCGCCTTGCGCTTTATTCCCACCCTGTCCGAAGAGACCTCCAAGATCATGAACGCCCAAAAGGCCCGCGGTGTGGATTTCTCGGAAGGAGGACTCATTCGCCGCGCCAAGTCACTGGTGCCTATTCTGATTCCGTTGTTTGTTTCTTCCTTCCGCCGTGCCGATGAGCTGGCAACGGCTATGGAGTGTCGTTGCTACAGAGGCGGTAAGGGACGCACCAAAATGACCATACCCCGTTTGCATGTGCGGGATTTCGTCGCTCTTTTCCTGATGGTGGCCTTCGGTGCCGGAATCGTGCTGTTGAACCGTTACGGCTACGGCTATACCATGTGAGGGACACATGGAAGGTAAGATCTTATTGACCGTTGCCTATGTGGGAACGGCATATTGCGGCTATCAGGTGCAGCCCAACGGTATAACCGTGCAGGAGGTATTGGGGAATGCCGCTAAGGCATTATTTGGATATCCTTGCGATATTGTGGGGTGCAGTCGAACCGACAGCGGTGTACATGCCAGAGGATTTTGTGCGGCGGTCTCTCAAAAAGGGAAGAATCGCCTCGAGACCGCCATTCCGCCCGAGCGGATCGCCCGTGCCCTGAATGCCCATCTGCCCGATGATATTTCGGTTCTGCATTCCGTGCAGGTGTCATCCGAGTTCCATCCGCGTTATGATGTGGTCTCCAAGGAGTATGAATATCTCATCTACAACGGACGGGAGCGGGATCCTTTCCTGCTTGATCGTGCTTGGCATATTCCGACTCCCATTGATGCAGATGCTCTTGACAGAATGAGCCTTGCGGCAGCGCATTTTGTGGGAAGGCAGAATTTTTCCGCATTTCGCGCTGTGGGTGCCGATACCGATGCCGGTGATGCCGTACGAACGGTATTTGAAGCCAAAGTGGAAAGAAAGGGAGACCTGATCTCCTTTCGAGTGCGCGCTGACGGATTTCTTTACCACATGGTGCGTATCATGGCGGGGACATTGGCCGCAGTGGCAAAGGGGAGCATCGCGCCGGGGGATATTCCTGCGTTGATCGCTTCCGGCGATCGGCATCGTGCGGGGGTTACCGCACCCGCCTGCGGTCTTTATCTTGACCGTGTGTTTTACGATTGATTGATGCGGATGTTTGAAAGGAGGGATCGCGTGAATCCCGAAGAAAAACAGGTCACAGCCCTGGTGGCAGTGGAGGGAGAGGAGCTTCCGGCAGGAAAGGGATCCGAACAAAAGGATGGCTATTGGGCACGTGTCGCTTCCCGTTATACCGTGGTGTGGCGTGTGCTGCTGGTCGCTTTATTACTTTTTGCGGTACTGTTTATGCTGCTGTTTTCCCGTGCTTTTACTTACGACAGCGTGCTTTGCTTTTTTAAGGATATCCAAACAGTTTCCGCCTTTATTCCCTCGGATTACGATACTGTAAGTGCCACCTTTGAGGAGGGGGAGCATACCGCCTTGTCTTACCGCGGCGGCGTGGCATTCGTCAACGCCGGCGGAATCGAGGTCTATTCACCGGACGGGCGTCGACTGTTGGATGTTTCCCGCGATTTTGCAACGCCTCGTGCAGTGGCATCCCGCAAATATCTGGTCGCTTACGATGGCGGAGGCAAGACCTTTTCGGTTACCAATTCCTATGCAGAGCTTTTTCGCGGCGAAACCGAGTTTCCCATTTACGGTGCAGAGGCCTCGGATTCGGGCCACTTCGCGCTGATCACCGGCTCCGATGCCGTTTTATCCCAGATTTTGCTTTATGATAACAACTTTAATTTGATCCAGCGTTTCGGCCGCGCTTCTGCTACCGTCGGCATCAGCCTTTCCGATAACGGAAAGCGGATTGCCATTGTGGGAGTTAGCGCAAGCGAGGGAACGGTTCGTACGGTTCTGGATGTGTACCGTCTGGGTGAGAGCAATCCCCAGATATCGCTTGCTTTTGAGGGGGAAATCCCTCTGTCCGTTGACTTTACCAATAATAAAAATATTTTTGTTCTTACGGATAAGGCCTTGCGTTGCTATGAGATCAACGGCGATATCAGTGCCGAATTGTTTTCGGACGGAGAGCCTGTAGCTTATACCGTAAACAATGACGGCGCCGCTCTGGTTCTTGAGACCGACAAGATCGCCGCTACCCATCGGGTGGTTGTATTTGATAAAAAGGGAGAGCAGGTGTATGACGGGGAATTTGACCGTGACGTGACGGCGATCTCTCTTTATGAGGAGGAAATCTATTTGCTGGCGGGGACCGATGTTGTATGCATTGATGCTCGCAATCAGAAGCAGTCCGTCATCGCCGTGGAGAGCGGAGCCACCGATCTGTTTGCCGTGGATGCGGGTCAGATCCGCGTGGTGTATCCCGCTAAGGCCGTCTATTTGCAATTTAAATAAAAGAAAGGAAGCCTGCAGAGGCTTGGTGTAATCGATAATATGGTCATGTGTTCCAAATGCCACAAGCGTGTGGCAACGGTTTTCGTTACCAAGGTAGAGAACGGAGAGCGAAAAACCGAGGGCTTGTGCATCAAATGCGCGAAGGAGCTCGGCTTTCCCACCGATCAGGTCATGGGAAATGTGATGGGTAAATTGGGGATTACCCCCGAGCAGATGGAAAATATGGAGGAGGAGATCAACGGTCTCATTCAGAATGCCAATCTACCCAGCAACAACGACGATAACGAGGATGGCGGCGCCCCTGCCATCGATTTTCCCAAGCTCTTTCGCGAGAGCGGCTTGTTTGGCAATCCGCCTGCCGAGGAACAGAAGGAAACGTCGGAAAATAATAGTGCGAAGGAAAAATCAAAGCCCAAGGAAAAGAAAAGAAAGTTCCTGGATACCTATTGCCGCAACCTGACCCGCCGCGCCGCGGAGGGGAAGATGGACCGCATCGTGGGTCGTGACCGTGAGCTGGCGCGGGTGATCCAGATCCTTTGCCGCAGACAGAAGAACAACCCCTGTCTGATCGGTGAACCCGGTGTGGGAAAAACTGCCATTGCAGAGGCCCTGGCACAGCGCATTGCCGATCACAACGTGCCCTATAAGCTGAAGGGTAAAGAGGTCTACCTGGTGGATCTCACCGCCCTTGTGGCGGGTACCCAGTTCCGCGGGCAATTTGAATCCCGCATTCTGGGGCTTCTCAAGGAAGTGACCGATGCAAGGAATATCATCCTTGTGATCGACGAGGTTCATAACATTGTGGGTACAGGTGATTCCGAGGGGAGCGTCAATGCCGCAAACATTCTCAAGCCTGCGCTTTCCCGGGGTGAGGTGCAGATCATCGGCGCCACCACCCTGAACGAGTATCGCAAATATATCGAAAAGGATACGGCACTGGAGCGCCGCTTCCAGCCCGTGACCGTCAACGAGCCCTCTCTTGATGATACCGTAGAGATGCTGCGCGGGATCAAGCATTATTACGAATCCTTCCATTCGGTTCAGATCCCCGACGAGCTTTTGCGCCGTGCCGTGGTGCTTTCCGAGCGCTATATCACCGACAGATACCTGCCCGATAAGGCCATTGATCTTCTGGACGAGGCGGCGGCAAATCTTTCACTCAATAGCTCTGTTTTGAACGAAAGTTATGAAATAAAAGAACAACTGTTAATCGAAAAAAGCAAGCGGGAAGAGATTGAAGCACGGGAGGCCAATGACGAACAGTCCGAAAAACAGCGCTTTGAGGATCTGGCCAAGGTCAAGGCCAAGGAGCTGCAGCTCTCCGAGCGTCTTTCTGCCATTGAGCCCGATTGCGGCAAGGTGGTCATGACCGAAGAGGAGCTGGCACAGGTCATCGAGGTCTGGACGGGAATTCCCGCCTCCAGCATCAGCGAAAACGAGTTTGAGCGCATTGACGGCCTGGAGGCCCGCCTCAAGGAGCGCATCGTAGGGCAGGATCACGCCGTTGAGGCCGTCACACGCGCCATCAAGCGCAACCGCGCAGGCGTTTCTTATAAGCGCAAGCCCGTCTCCTTTATCTTTGCCGGCCCCACAGGGGTGGGTAAGACCGAGCTGGTCAAGACTCTGGCCGCCGATCTGTTTGATTCGCCCGAGACCCTCATTCGTTTGGATATGTCCGAGTTTATGGAAAAGCATTCGGTCTCCCGTATCATCGGGGCACCTCCCGGATACGTGGGCTATGACGAGGCGGGCCAGCTGACCGAAAAGATCCGCCGCCGTCCCTATTCGGTGGTGCTCTTTGACGAGATTGAAAAGGCCCATCCCGATGTGCTCAATGTTCTGTTGCAGATTCTGGACGACGGCCGTATCACCGATGCCCGCGGAAAGACCGTTAATTTTGAAAATACGGTGCTTGTCATGACCACCAATGCGGGCTCGGACAGAGCAGGGGCCTTGGCCGGATTTCTGTCCGAGGACCGTTCCGCAAGTGACGCCCGTACCGAAAAGGCGCTTTCCACCTTCCTGCGTCCCGAGTTCCTCAACCGCGTGGATGAGGTCATTACCTTCCGTGCCCTGGACGAGAACGACTTTACCCGCATCGCCGCCATCATGATGGGTGAGCTGAAGACCGCCCTTGCCGAGCGCAAGATCAAATTGTTCTATGGCAACGATGTTCTGGCTCATATCGCCGGGGAATCCTATTCCCACAAGTTCGGCGCCCGCAATATGCGCCGCTATATCCAAACCCATATCGAGGATGCATTGGCAGAGAAGATCATTGCCGATTACAAGCGTACCATCAGCGGTGCCGAGATTACCGTCAAAGACGGCAATATTCAAATCACTACCATTTAATTCAAGAAACGACACCGGCCCGCCGAGTATTCGGCGGGCCGGTGTCGTTTAAAAGTTCTTACATTTCAAATAGTTGATAAAGTCCTGCATCTCCGGGCATTTGGGCGGATTTTTGTAATAGGCGCAATTGGTTTGCCATTCGTCAAAATCCGTTACCGAAAGAATGGCTGTGTGGCTGTTTGGAGGCAAAGAGGCAGAGCGTGTGATGCCGATGCCAATGCCTTGCTCGATACATCTATGATAATACGCATGGTTATTGACTTCCATGACGATATTCGGAACAAAGCCTGCTTTTTCGCAAGCCTTCAGCAAGCGCTGATCTGTTCTCAAGCGGGGATTCATGATGACAAACGGCTGATCCTTCAGCTGCTTCATGGTCAGTGTGCGTCCGCAAATGGGATTGTTCTTGGATGCCCGTAAGCGAAGATGCTGACTGCACAATTTAAAGCACTCCCAGCCCTCATACTTGGCCTCCTCCAGGTCCACGATCAGATCGAACTGCTCCGGTTTGTTCTTATCGTCATCAAAAGCGGTTTTAAAGTTGACATAAGGGTATTTGCATCTGTATTCAATGATTGCTTCTGCCATTGTGTTGGGTAAGGTTTTGATCAGCACCTTGATCTCGACCGGTTTATTCTGATTTTTGGAGGAAAAGTCGGTAGCGATCCCGTCCAATTCGTTAAAAATATTCTCCAGGCGGCGTTGCAGCCTTCGTCCGTTTTCGTTGAGTACGATGCGATTGCTGTGTCGGTCGAAAACTTGACAGCCCAACTCCTTTTCCAAGCGTTTGACGGTGATAGAGACCGACGATGGCGGTACCATGTATTTTTCAGCGGTTTTGGCAAAGCTTTCGGTATTGGCACTGTCGAAAAAGTAGCGTAGCTGTAGCAATTCCATATGTCTTCACACTCCTTTCTCTCATTTTAGCATATATTTTAATATATTGCAACCCTAAAACATCATATTCTTTACAACCGTGTAAAAATATGAGATAATGATGTTGCAGTTATCAAATCCATATAAACAAGGAGAGAAAAAGGATGAAACGCTTTTTGGCTATTTTCATGATGCTCTGCATGGTCGTGCCATTGATGGCAACCTCTCTTGCCACACCTGTTGCGGCTGCGGTGAATGCAGTAGCGGATCTGTTGGCAGGCACCGCAGACGATCCGGAAACCGCTGTGGATGAGAGTGATCCCGGCCTTACCTTTGACGGTGACGGTACTTGGGCCGACGATTACTATGAGACCGAGCAAAAGCTGGATCGTGTCCCTCATACTTTTGCGGCATGGGTCTATATGCCCGAGGGGATGGAGACTACCCGCGGCGGTGTGATCATAGGTAACTATGCGAACATGGATGGTTACGGTGAGGCTCATTTGAGCTTTGAGATCCACACGGGCTACAAGCCCCGCCTGCAATGGTATGACGAGGCAAATGGCAGCCATCATGATATCAAGTTTGGCGGCGCCGCGGTTCTCACACCCAATCAATGGAATTTTGTGGTGATCGTTCATGACGATGCCGCAAAAGAGGTGCGTTGCTATCTGAACGGCAATTTGGCGGTCACCAATACGGCAAATTACGCCCCTATCGAGGAGGGTGCCGCTATGGATTTTGCCATGGGATTGGGCGGCGATCCTCGCACCTTGAATTCTCAGTATTTCAAGGGCGGTTTGCAGGATGTGGCGCTGTATGCCGATGTGCTCAGTGCCGATGAGATCAGTGCAGCCTATAAAAATGGTGTGGACACCGAGGACGAGGATCTGATCCTTTGCTACGATCTGGATTCTTCCGATAAGCACAAAAATATTGAAGATGTCAGCGGCAACGGCTATGACCAGTATTACAGCCGTGCGTGGCTCACCGAGGAAGAAATGGTGGCACTGCGCGGCGATACCACTGACCGTGCCTATTCTTTTGCTGTGATCGGTGATACCCAGTATACCACCGAATATCATTCCGCTAATCTTGCGCCCTTGTATCAATGGATCGTAGACGAAAAGGATGCACGAAACATTCAATATGTCATCGGTCTTGGCGACATTACCAACAATAACACCGCTGTCGAATGGTACGTAGCGAAGGAAGCGATTTCCATCATGGACGGAGAGATCGAGTATTCTTTGGTACGCGGTAATCACGATGTAGTCAGAAATGAGTACGCAAACTATTTTGATCCGTATTTTGCCAACGATCCCGATTATGTGACTCAGTTTGAGAAGTACGGCGGATTTTATCAGGAGGGCTCGGTGGCCAACACCTACCGCACACTCCGTGTGGGAAAGACCGATTGGCTTTTGCTCAATCTGGATTGGGGCCCCTCCGATGAAGTGCTTGCCTGGGCAGGGGAAGTGATCGCTTCCCATTCCGATCACAAGGTCATCATTTCGACTCATGCCTATCTTCACTCCGACGGTACCACCCTGGATGCGGGTGATCCTTCTCCCGTAAAAGATATGGCCACGCAAAATAACGGCGATGCCATCTGGACCAAGCTTGCCTCTCAGTATGAGAATGTGGAGCTGGTGCTCTGCGGTCATATTGCCTCCAATAGCCTTGTGACTGCTCAGAACAAGGGTGTTCACGGGAACACGGTCACCCAGATTCTGATCGATCCTCAGAATATGGATAACACCGCCAAGGGTCTTGGCATGGTGGCACTGTTCTACTTCAACGAGGATGGCACCAAGGTGGATATCGAGTACTATTCCACCATCAAGGGTCTTTACTACAAGACCGGCAATCAGAAAACTGTTGATCTGGAGGGTGAGGGAGAGGAATATACGACCTATTGGGATGGTCTGACCGCTACGCAGCCCTACGGCAGCGGTACCAAGGAGGATCCTTATCAGATCTCTCATGCCGCGCATCTTTATTGGATGTCAAAAACGATTGTTGCCGGCGGTGATACCTCCGATCCGTTTGCGGATTCCTATTTTCTGCAAATGAATGATATTGATCTGAACGGCTTTAAACTCCCTTCAATCGGGTATTACTTCCTGGATCATACAAAATACAGAGTTTTTGGCGGCACCTATGACGGTAACGGTTATACCATCAAAAACGGCACGGTCGTCTGCGCCGGAACGCACCAGACCAACAGTTATTGGGGCTGTGCTTTGTTCGGCATGATCGCCGGTGCCACCATTCGTAATCTTACACTGGATGGCATCAGCTCTGCCGATACGGGAAATGTTGGTATTTTGGTGGGCAGAGCCAACCCTTCGATCACCAACGCGCATTCCGCCACCTTTAATTTGATCGAAAATTGTGTTGTGACCGACACGTGTGTTGCAATCTCTACCGCAACTAAATACGATGCTAACGGACAAAAAGGAGATAATAGTGGATACAGCTCCCGTGTGGGCGGTATTGCGGGTGCAATGGCGTACACGACTGTTCGCAATTGCGTGAGTGAGGCGACGTTGTATATCACGGGTAACCACGCTTATGCAGGTGGTATTGCAGGCGGTGTATATAACGATTGTGTGATTGATTCCTCCGTCAATGGCGGTACTGTCACCATAGATTTTACTGTAACGGGAGTAACGTCCTATGATGCCTTGTCTCATATTGCGGGCGGTATTGTGGGCGGCATCCACGGTGTTTGCTCTTATTTGGGCAAGGCGGATACAGAAAACGGCGGTAACAATTTTTTGCAAGGCAACATTATCATCGCCAATTGCGAAAACAGCGGCGATTGTGTCATCAAGGGTGTTGCCGATAAGGGTAAGGCCATCTATTGGGGCGGTATTCTCGGATTTTCCGAGGAATTGCTGGTCGACACCGAGGTGATGCTTCACAACTGCACCAATAGCGGCACGGTCACGGTAGAGGAGACCCAGACCGTTCCCGTTTACACGGCAGGTATCGTTGGCTATGCCTCCCATGCCGTTGATGCGACAGCCGATACCAATACCGCGCTGATCCTGTCGGGCTGTACCAACAAAACGTCGGCGCTGTCTGCTTATTATCAGGTCACCGTCAACGAGGAGGCTCTGGCTCCCATCGCCACGACGCATACCTACGGTGCGTGGACCAAGGTGGACGACGCCACCCACAGTGCTTCTTGCTCCTGCGGTTGTAATGGCGTTCTGACCCTTTCCCACAACTGGAACGGTGGGGTAGTGACCACCGCTCCCACCCATATGACCATGGGTGTTATGACCTACACCTGTGTGGATTGCGGCGCCACCAAAACAGAAGAAATTGCCAAGACCGCCGTGCACACCTTCGGTGACTGGAAAGCCGGTGCCGACGGTACCCACAGCAGTGCTTGCAGCTGCGGCGTTACCCGTACCCATTCTCATGCCATGGATAATGGCGCCGAGACCGACGCTACCCACTTGACGGCGGGGCATGTGACCTACACCTGCGTTTATTGCGGCGTCACCGATGTGGAGGAGGGCGAAATCCTCTCCGAGCACACTTTTGGAGATTGGGAGCGCCATGACGAAGATCAGCACAAGCGCACCTGTGCTTGTACCGAGACCGAATATGCAGATCACAATTGGGATACGGTGTTTGTTACCCGATATCCCACCCATACCGAAAAGGGTCTGATCATCTACACCTGCTCCGATTGTAGCGCGACCAAGGGCGTAGAGGTCAGCAAGCTGACCGCTCATGTCTTCGGTGCGTGGGTAAAAGTAAATGGAGACACCCACAAAAAGGTCTGCGCCTGCGGGGAAGAAGTGACCGAGTCCCACGATTGGGAAGAGGGCATTGTCAAGGTGGCCGCCACGCATCTTTCCCAGGGCATTAAGCTCTATACCTGCACCGACTGCGGTGCCACTAAGACCGAGGAGATCGCCGCCACCACCGGACATACCTATGGTGCTTGGAGCCAACATAACGCCACACAGCACAAAAAGACCTGTGCCTGCGGCGATGTGCAGTATGCCGAACACAGCTGGAACAGCGGTGAGGTAACTGCCGCGGCCACCGAAAAAGCAGCGGGTATCAAGACCTATACCTGTACCGATTGCGGTGCCACCAGGACCGAAGTGATCGCGGCCCTGGAGAGCAGCTCCGCAGATGACGGCCTGAACGGAGAGCCGAGCGGCGATACCGCCACCGTGGCCGAGCAGAGCGGTCTGCCCGCGGGCGCCGTCGTCGGCATTGCCATCGGTACCGCCGTACTTGGTGCCGGCATCGGTGTCTGCATCAGCCGTTTCGTCTTTAAAAAGAAGAAAACCGTGAAATAAAGGATGTGCCCACCGCCGAGCTTCGGCGGTGGGCACATTTCACCCCTTTAAATGTAAAAAAAGTGTAAATTGGTAAATTTGTGATTGCAAAAGGAAAATAACTGTGATATAATAAACTCCGCTTGCGTGATGGCGAGCAAAAACACACACGGTGAAAAGGGAATTGCCGGTGCCGCTCCGAAAGGTGCGGTCGCAATGTCGGTAGCCGTGGTGGAAAAAACCAAAGGAGGACATAAAAATGTCTGTTATCACCATCAAACAGCTGCTTGAAGCAGGCGTCCATTTCGGACACCACACCAGAAGATGGAACCCCAAAATGCAGGAGTACATCTTCACCGAGCGTAACGGTATCTACATTATCGACCTGCAGAAGACCGTTAAGAAGTTCGAG
>JAFTNU010000023.1 GCA_017451735.1 Clostridia bacterium | reverse complement strand
TTTGGTGCTCCTGCGGAGACTCGAACTCCGGACACCTTGATTAAAAGTCAAGTGCTCTACCGTCTGAGCTACAGGGGCATATTTTGCGTTTGCACCCGTATATCATAACACAAGAGAGATGATTTGTCAACACCTTTCCGGAAATTTTTATGTTTTTTTCCGCAGGCGATCGGCAAGCAACCGCACGTGCTCGGGCAGGAATCCGGGAAGCATCGCATCGTCCTCCTCGCTCTCACTGATGCTGTTGCGCATCATGCGGGCGATCAGCTTATCCAGCCCATGCTGCTTGGATACATCCAGCTCCCCGCCAAAATAGACGGCCTCCTCGGCGCTTTTCAGCAGTTCGGCCGAGTAAGTGCTTTCCAGGTAGTTTTCAAATTGATCGGGAATACCACAGCAAAGAAAGAGGGTATGAGGCAGATCGCAAATCTCTGCACCGTGTACGGAAAGATAGCGCCGCAAGGCCTTGTGGGCTTTGCCCATGCGTACAGAGCCACCCAGAACGATATAGTCAAAATCCCCCGGAACGGGTGTTGTTTCGCCCAGATCAGCCAGGGTGACGGTGTGATTGGGCAACGCCTCGGCCAACAGCTTGGCGGCGGCCTCGGAGGTGCCGCTCTTGGTGGCATAAGCAATCAGAATCTTCATGGATCTTTCCTCTCTTTGCTTGCGATTTCTTCTATTGTATCATATTTTTTTGCATTTGTGTAGTATGTGTGTAAAAATTCACACAACCGGGCGCTTTCGATTGACTTTTGCAACGGTTTGTAGTACAATAATAGCAGTATCAAATCAAAGGATGTGTACTATGGAAATCAAGGAACGAATCGAAAAACTGCGCCGTCAGCTGACCTATCACTCCAAGCGTTATTATGTGGACGACGACCCCGAAATTTCGGATTTCGAATACGACCGCATGTATGCGGAGCTGCTGGCTCTGGAGGCTGAGCACCCGGGGCTGGACGATCCTGCCTCCCCTACCCACCGCGTAGGCGGTGCGGCACTGGACAAGTTCGAAAAGGTCACCCACGGGGTGCCCCTCAATTCCCTTTCCGACGTGTTCTCCTTTGAAGAATTGCGGGAATTTCTGACCCGTGTGGCGGGTATTTTACCCGATGCCGCCTATTCGGTGGAGCCCAAGATCGACGGACTTTCGGTGGCGCTTCGCTATGAGAACGGTGTTTTTGTCAACGGTGCTACCCGTGGGGACGGCCTTGTGGGAGAGGATGTGACCCAGAACCTCAAGACCATCCTTTCGATCCCACTCAAGCTGACCGAGCCTCTTTCCCTCACCGTGCGCGGGGAGGTCTATATGCCCCGTGCCGCCTTCCGCCGCATCAACGAAAAGCGGGAGGCAGAGGGACTTTCGCTGATGGCCAACCCCCGTAATGCGGCGGCAGGCTCCCTGCGTCAGCTGGACCCCAAGGTGGCAGCGGAGCGCAAGCTGGATATTTTCATTTTCAATTTTCAGGAGGGCTCTCTTTACGCCGACGGCCACGCACCGCTCACCCACACCGAGACCCTTGACCGTCTGGCCGAGCTGGGCTTTTGCGTACTGGAGCACCGTATCGTGGCAAGTGAGCCGGCGGAGATCATCGCCCACATTGAGCGATTGGGCGAGCTGCGCGATTCGCTACCCTTTGACATTGACGGCGCGGTGATCAAAATCGACAGTCTTGCCGACCGTGTGACCTTGGGCGAGGGCACCAACACGCCCAAGTGGGCAGTGGCCTACAAATACCCGCCCGAGCAGAAGCCCACCAAGCTGGAGGGTATCACCATTGCAGTGGGGCGCACCGGTGTTCTGACCCCCACGGCCATCCTCTCCCCCGTTCGTCTGGCGGGCACCACCGTTTCCCGCGCCACACTGCACAATGAGGATTTCATTTTGGAAAAGGATATCCGCATCGGTGACGTGGTCACGGTGCAGAAGGCGGGTGACATCATCCCCGAGGTGGTCTCGTCTCACCCCGAGCTACGGGCAGGGGGCGAGGAGATCTTCCGTATGCCCAAGACCTGTCCCTCTTGCGGTGAGCCTGTCATGCGGGACAGCGACGAGGGTGCGGCGGTCCGTTGTACCAACAGCGCTTGCCCGGCACAGCTCTCCCGCGGCATTGAGCATTTCGCCTCCAAGGACGCCATGAACATCGAAGGGCTGGGGCCCCAGGTGGTGGAGCTGCTTCTTTCCCATGGGCTGATCCGGGATGCCGCCGATCTTTATACCCTGCGGGCAGAGGATGTTTCGGGCCTGGAACGGATGGGCGAGAAATCCGCCGCCAATCTGATCGCCGCCATCGAGCGGTCGAAGAGCGCGGGACTGGAGCGTCTGATCTTTGCCCTGGGCATTCGCAGCATCGGTCAGGTGGCGGCCGCCGCGCTTGCGGCACGCTATCGCACCCTGGAGGCCTGCTTCACCGCCACCAAGGAGGAGCTTGTCTCCATTGAGGATTTCGGCGAGATCACCGCCGACTATGTGTTAAACTACTTCTCCCATCCGCAAAATGTGGAGCTGTGCCGCCGCCTGATGGATGTGGGCGTGCTGACCGAGTCCACTGCCGCCCCCACGGGGGACAAGCTGGCGGGGCTCACCTTTGTGCTGACCGGCACACTTCCCGACATGAGCCGCGATGAGGCATCTGCTCTCATCAAGGCCGCAGGCGGCAAGGTGACGGGCTCGGTATCCAAGAAAACCTCCTACGTGGTGGCAGGCGAGGAGGCCGGTTCCAAGCTGACCAAAGCGCAGCAATTGGGTATCACGGTCATCGATCAGGAGGAGCTTCTGGAGATGTTGAAATAACCCCCGCATCGGGGACAACGCAATATAGCAAAAATCCCGCACCGTGTGCGGGATTTTTGCGTTTTATTGAACCATTCTCTTTTGCTTGGACACCACGAAATGTGCCACCGCAAGCGCGGCCAGCGTAAAGATCACCGACAGCACGGACAGCACCTGCTGACCGTATATGTGCATACCGAGAAAGCTATTACCGTTATCCTGAATGTACTGCAGCAGCTGCCCCGCCAACAGGGCGGAGCCGAAATAGCACAAGCCGCCAATACTGCTCTTGATGGCGGAGGCCTGCACGAAATATCTGCTATCCACATAATTGTACAGGATACTGTGCATATTCTGCCCGATGCCCGCCTGACAACCGTGATAGAGGATGGAATACAGAATCACCAGCACCCACACCTTGACCACATGACCCGGAGCGGTAAAGGCACATACCACAAAGGATACCGCGGCGATGCACAACGCCAGCTCGATGCCCTTGGCATAGGAATACTTATCCGAGAACTTGCCGAAGGGTCTGGAGACCGCAAAGCGCACCAGGTTGCCGATCATATTGATCACCTGCACCGCGCCCACGCTCAGCGCCAGCTCATGGGCATTGAGCCGGTAGGTACCGAGAAAGCCGACGGTCACGCCCTTGCCGATCTCCCAGAGAACCGCCAGTAACAGAACAGAAAGGAAGTTTTTATTCCCCAGCGTACTGCGCATCACCTCACGCAAGGGGACGATGCTTTGTCTGACCTCCTCCTTGGGCTTTTTGTCGTTTTTGATCAGCATCAAGCACACAAAATCGCAAATGCTGAACACAAAAATGCCGCAGGCCGCAAAGATGAAGCCGCCGTGCAGATTCCCTGCCGCCTCGAAATAGTCCATGGCGTAGCCGATGATCAGCGTGACCACCATGCCCGAGATCAGAGAAACCATTTCCTTTGTGGCACAATAGCGTCCGCGATGATGGGGCTCGACGAAGGAGTTGCCCCACTTATAGATCATGGACGTGACCAGATAATTGCCGAAGTAGGCGATCATAATGCAAGCGATTGCCAATACGTGCTTGTAGTTACTGTTTTCTACCGCAGGTAAAAAGGGGATAAAATACAGCGCCATAAAAAAGATCTGACTGGCAAAATGAAAAACGATGGAGAAGACCTTGGTATTGCTGATACGCTGTACCACAAAGATAGAAAACAGCTGAAAAACAAATGCCAGGGAGATCAAAGATGCCATAATACCGACAGTCGCGTCATCCACGCCAATGTCCTGTAGCAGCTTGACAAGAAACGCGTCGCTGACCAGCAACGCCACAAAATATTCAAAGGCACACTCAATGAGATACGCCATGCGGGAGCGCTTGTATTCCGGAGTGTTATAGAGCTCCGGGTTCTGCTGTACTGCAGTGTCTGACACTGTCGAACCCTCCTGTAAAACAAATTTGAACGAGGTTTATTATAACACCGCACCGTCGAAAAGTCTATACTTTTTTGCGCAGAAAACTTTTCTGTTTTTTCAAAGCACCTTAACTTCCCAGCCAAGATACTCCCGCAATAGCCCAGAAACATCGCCGACCCCTGCAAGATAGCACAGTGCATCTGCGTCAAGTTCAGCGGCGCAGACGGTGCACAGAAATCGCCCGTCCCGCTCCCATACCTGCTCACCCCTATCAAGCACGCTTCCGCAAAGTAAGCACCGTGTCACAGAGCTCCGTCCGTAAGAGGGGCAAGCGGGCGGGCAATGACTCATTTCACAAATCTCACACATCGTTCTCTCCTTTCTCCCTTGACAAAAGGGGGCGTTTTCCTTTATAATAACAAAGTGCGGTCGATTTGTCGTTAACCGCACGAAGCATCACGGAGGTGAGAAAGAATGACGGTATTGAGCGTAGCGGACATTTCCCTGTCCTTTGGCATGAGAAAAATCCTGGATCGGATTTCTTTCTCTCTTACCGAAAATGATAAAATCGGTCTGATCGGCGTGAACGGGTGTGGAAAATCCACACTTTTTAAAGTGATCACAGGCGAATTGGAGCCCGACGAGGGACAGATCTTTCTCTCAAAGGAAAAAACGGTGGGGATCCTGCGTCAGGACAGCGCCTTCACCGTGGACGAGACACTTGGCGACAACGCCCTGGCACAAATGTACGGTGCCTTCCCCGAGCTGTTGGAGGCAGAGCGGCGGTTGCACGAAACCGAAGAGAAAATGCAACACAGTGCCGATCTGTCACTGGCAAAGAGCTTTGAGGAGCAGAATAACCGATTCATTCGTGACGGCGGTCTGGAGTTTCGCGGACGCTGTGCCTCTATCCTCTCTAAAATGGGCTTTGATGAGGAATCGATGCGTCGGCCCCTGTCGACCCTGTCGGGCGGACAGCGTACCCGCCTGGCTCTGGCACGTCAGCTCTGCCGCGAGCCCGACATACTGCTTCTGGATGAGCCCACCAACCATCTGGACATCGAGACCATGCTCTTTCTTGAGAATTTTCTTGCCCAATACCGCAAGTGCGTGCTGGTTATCTCACACGACCGCTATTTTCTGGATCGGGTCACAAGCAAGACATTGGTGCTGGAATACGGGCGGGCAAAGCTCTATCACGGAAATTACACCGCTTCTATCGAGCAACGACGCATCGACAAGGAGATTGCCGAAAAGCACTATCAGAATCAGCAAAAGGAGATCGCAAGGCAGGAGGCATACATTGCTCAACAGCGGGCATGGAACCGAGAGCGGAACATCATCGCTGCCGAATCCCGATTGAAGCTCCTTGCCAAAATGGAAAAGCTGGAGCGCCCCCGTGAGGCACCCAAGTCGATCCGCCTCTCCTTTACCAAGGCGCATGACAGCGGCAACGAGGTCTTGCATGTCAAGCACCTTTCTATGGCCTTTGGAGAGAAAAAGCTCTTTCACGACATCGGTTTTTTGCTGCAAAAGAAAGAGCGAATGTTCATTGTAGGCCCTAACGGGTGTGGAAAATCCACACTTTTAAAGCTGATCCTGGGCAAGCTCACCCCCACCGCCGGGCGGGTGGAATCGGGCTATAATGTAGAGATCGGCTATTACGATCAGGAGAATCAGAATCTTTCTCCCGAAAACACGGTGCTGGATGAGCTCTGGAACGCTTATCCCAATCTGACCGAGACCGAGATCCGCAGCACGCTGGCGCTCTTCCGCTTTATGGGAGAGGACGTTTTCCGCACCGTTGCGGTACTTTCGGGCGGTGAACGTGCACGGCTGACTCTTGCCAAGCTGATCCTTTCCAAAATGAATCTGCTGGTTCTGGACGAGCCCACCAACCACCTGGACATCGATTCACGCGAAGCATTGGAGAGTGCGCTTTCCTCCTTTGAGGGCACCATTCTTGCCGTCTCGCACGACCGTTATTTTATGGATAAGCTGGCCACCCGCGTCTATTCTCTATGCCCCGGCGACGCATTTGAGGGAGATGCACTGGACTATACCGTTTCTCATACAGGTCGGGGCTACAGTGAATTTCTGGACTTCAAGAAAGGGCGGGAAAGCGCCCTTGAAGGCACCGGCATCTCCACAGGTGGGGTGCAAAACGCTCCCATGAGCGATAACAAGGCCCAATATCTGGCCCGCAAGGCCGGCGAGGCGCAGGCGCGCAAGGAAAAGGCGCAACGGGAGCGTCTGGCCAAGGAGGCAGAGGCTCTGGAAAGGGAGATCGAGGAATTGGATGCCGAGCTGTTCGGCTCCGCCGCAACCGACTATACCCGCGCCGCCGAGCTGGATACCCGCAAGACCGCCGCCGAGGAGCGATTGTTAGAAATTTATGAGATCATCGGGGTATAAAATCAAAGTCGTTCACAAAACGCATGAATAGATCTTAACATGTATCGCACCGACGTTGCGTGAAAACATCCGCATGACGATATCGTCATGCGGATGTTTTTTAGAGTTGAAATTCATGATCTCAGTTGAACATTTCCTCTGCCACCTCGAGGATCTTGAAGCGCAGCTTATATTTGGTGCTGTCGGTATCGGCGATCATGCGATACTGCTCACCTGTCAGCCCGGCGGAAAGGCAAACGGTCTCGGTCTCCTGCTTACTTTGTGCGCTTGCCGCCGACAGGCAAAGAGGCGGAAACAACACGCACCACCAGTTTTTTCCCTCGGCCTCGCCGATCATCACCCGCAGGGAAAGATACTCCCCTGCGGGAAAGGCGAGCTGCTCATATTCCCTTGTGGGATAGTCCTCTCTGCTCAGTGTCACGCTCACGCTATGCCGGGCCCCCGCCTCGACCAAGGTCCGGCGGGCGGTCTGCTCCAGCACATCAAGATTTTCCCGCAGGACCGCCTCGGCGGCCTCTTTTGTGTCGACATTTTCAAGCAACGTACGTGTTTTTTCCACTACTGCATCCCGCACGGTCAGCTTCAGCGCCTGATCCTCCTCACTGTCCGAATTGGCCAGCACGTGCAATCGGATGACCTTATCGTAAAGCTCCGCCTCGCCGTGAATGGGCAGTATCATGAACGCGGCCGCAAGTAATACCGCCGCCATGAAAAATCCAAGCCACTTTTTCATTTTTCTGTCTCCTTTCGTTTCGGTTTCTCAAAGGATTCCCAAAAAGGACTTCTTTTATTCAGAATTGTGGAAATTTTTTCCTTTATATTGACGAAAAGAGCAAGGTGTGTTAAAATGTAGACAATCATACAAAGGAGGTCTCTGCCCATGCGCTCTCTCATTTCCCCTTCCCTGATGTGTGCCGACTTTCTCAAGCTCGGCGAAGAACTGAAAAAACTGGAGGATGCCGGCATTGAATATCTGCATATGGATATTATGGACGGCGAATTCGTGCCCAACTATACCCTTGGTGTGGACTTTATCAAAAAGGTAAAGGCCGCTACCACCATCCCCATGGATATACATATGATGGTCAATCATCCCGAAGGCAAATTGGATTGGATCCCTTTTGGCGAAGGTGACTATGTGGCAGTCCATTATGAGGCCTGCACGCATCTGCAACGCGCCCTTTCCATGATCCGCGCCCGCGGCGGCAAACCCATGCTGGCACTCAATCCCGCCACTCCCCTCTCGGTGATCGAGGAGGTCCTCCCCGACATTGATGCTGTTCTGGTCATGACCGTTAATCCCGGCTTTGCGGGACAAAAGCTGATCCCCGCCACTCTTCATAAGATCGAGCGGCTGCGCAAGTATCTGGATGAGAACGGCTACGGTCACGTCGAGATTGAGTGTGACGGCAACGTGAGCTTTGAGAACGCAAAAAAAATGCGGGAGGCGGGCGCCAACATCTTCGTGGCGGGTACCTCCAGTATTTATGCCAAGACCGGCAGCTTTGAGGAGAATATCGCCAAGCTGCGTGAGGCGATCCGATAACCACATCAGGGGGGAACCTTTTTCTAAAAGGTTCCCCCCTGAGTGACTTTTAGCAAAGTGAATCTGTCGCCTTATGATAACAAGTGCTATTTATGTTACTGCTTCCCCGCAGGGGAAGGCTTGGATAGTTGCTTTTTACCGCCAAACAAAAAACCGACCCGTAGGTCGGTTTTTTGTTTGGATTTTTTATCTATCCTTAATGGCGTCAACGGGCTTCTTCTTCGCAATGCTATACACAGGCAGGAAGGAAGCAAGCGCCGCAACCAGAATGCTGAGGCCAAGCATAATCAGCACCTGTAGCGCGCCGAAGCTGAGCAACGTGATATTGATGCCCTGATTACGCATATAGGTGTTCAGGATGATCACGGTTGTCAGCGATGCGGCCACAGCCAGTACAAAGTTGATCATAGCGATAATGAATGCCTCGCTGAAGAAGATCTTGAACACGTCGGAGGAGCGGGCACCCACGGCACGCAGAATACCGATCTCGCGCTTCTTGTAGGAAATGGAGGTTGCGATAAAGTTCATCAAGAGGAATGCAGAGAAGATCGCAAGTCCAAGGCCTACCCACAGGAACACCTGTGAAACGACCTCGATGATATCATCAAACTGACCGAGGGTTGCCATAACGGCATTATTCATTTGGAACTTCACATCAAGGTCATAGCCCTCCTCGGCATAGTGCATCGCGGCCAGCTTTGCCACAGTCTCCTCATCGGTGGGCATCGGCGCAATGGCGAACGCCCAGATACCGTCGGTATGCTCCGCGGTCTCCTCATGCCAGGTCACATCCTTATTGTTCTCCGCATACTTGGCACTCTCCCAAGTGGTGTAATATGCAGCGAAGGTGTCGCTGACAAACACATCATTGCTGTTGGTGCTGCTGAAGAAGCCTGCGACCGTATAACCGTCAAAGCCGGACATTACGGTCTCATTTTGGGTCTCGTAATTGTACTCTCTGAATTCGATCTTCCATCCACTCAGAATATCCGCCGCTGTTTTGCCCGAGGCGTGCATGATCATCTGGCGGCAAAGATCGTAAAGCTCATCAGAAGTGCAAACGGGGTCGATATAGCCGGACTCACCGTAATACGCTTCATACTGCGAATCAGAGATATAATTATACATATAGAAGGAGCGCATAATACTCTGCTTTTGTGCATCCTCCTTACTGTTCCAAGCAGTCAGGCTGTCGATATCATCGTAATTCGCTCCGATCAGCAGCTCAACCATCTTCTCGTTTTCCCAAGGCTTCTTCTGTTCCACATCACGTCCGATCACGATCTCCCGAAGTGTCCAGGAGAAATCGTCGTAACCGAATGTATGGGTCAAGTCACTGCCGTAATAATGGGGAAGCAGGATATTTGCAAGATAGCGGGTCTCGTCTGAGGTCAGATCTGCAGGAAAATCGTAGCCAAGCAAGTCCTTTGCAAAGGCAATGAAGGCGGCGTTATGGGCACAATTCTGCTTTACAGTGTGGTAGTCGTCCACGATATCAACCGAATCCACCCAGAAGTAGGGATAGTAATAATTACTTTCCTCAAACCATTGCCGCTTCCAGTACTCAAGCGCCGAGCAATTCAGTCCCGCCTCTGCGATGTTGTTTTCAATAGAAGCGGTAAGGCCGTCAATATTGGCAAGGGAATCATCCATATATTTCAGGACAGCGGCCATTTCAAGGCGCTCCATAAAGTTGACGGAATCGTTTTGGGGATCTGCTGCATTCCAGTATTCTTCGCCGTAGATAGCGGCAAGTGCGGCAACCTGCGCGTCGCTTAACGTGATCTCCGTCTCGGAAACCTCCAGCATATTTTTGTAACTGGCGGGAAGCAGGATCTCCTTTTCACCAAGCGTGTTGGTCGTGCGGCCGTCCAGCCATTCTACTTCACCAAGATTGGCAAGATTGGACATCTTGGCCACTCTGCTGAAGCTTCTTTCCTCCTGCTGTTTGTTGCCCTCGCTGCTATCGCGCACCAGCACCATATTGATCTGATAATTATAAGCGGACATATGCGTACCGACCTCGATATAAGAGGAGGTATTGGCGCTTGCAATGGCGGTGATGGTTTTCTCGGTAGTAAAGGCCAAGGCGTGGAAGCCATAGCCGATCTCGTATTGCAGCTCGTTGGCAAGCACCATATCAAGCAGAGAATCTTCCTCTTGTCCCGTCTGGGGCGTATTCTCGTCCTGCGGCAGGAACTTTGCATAACGATCATAGTCGAACTCGGTATCTACCACACCCACGATCTTCAGGTCGCGATTTTGCGACATGCCTGTTTCGGTGTCCTTGCCCTGGAAGGTGAGGTGCTTGCCGATGATACCCGTGGTGGCATCGGCATCCATCGTCAGGGATCCCTTGGCAACCGCTTCGTTGGGCTTGACGGAGGTGTTTTTAAAGCCGTATTCCTTGAACTGGCGGTAAAGCAGCTCGGTGATAACGATCTCGTTTTCGTCATCAGCCCACTCACCCGTCAGCGTGTAGCCGGTCTTTTCAAGCTCCTCGCGGGAAAGGCTGACAAAGCCGGTGATCTGGCCTGTATAGACATCGTTGTCCTTGTAGGAATCCATATAGTTGCCCAGTGCGAAGCCGCCATCGCCATAGATGGAGCCGGTATAAACGGGCACGAAATTCAGCCCCGTTTCGGCATTCAGCTTGGCAATATCCTCCTCGTTGATGCCGGCCTTATTGTACCAGTGATTGACATCGTCACGGTCGGAATAGGTGGAGGTGTGACGCACGCTTGCAGTAATGGAGGCGTTGCGCACGTTGGAATCCAGCATGGAGGCAGTTGCGCCCGCGATCTGCTCGTAGGCCGCCACGGTGCTGGAAAGGCCGAACATGGCAAAGGAGATGAAGGACAGGAGAATGGTCATAAACAGGCGGAACTTTTTGTGCTTAAGACCCGAAGCGCCCATTTTGACGGCGTTCTTCATGGGCAGGCGGGAACGGATAAATTTGGTGTTATCCTTATTGTAGGACTTGGCTTTGATATCCCGCTCGGCGTTGGTATGTTCAAACACGGTGGTAGCGCCGTCCTTGGAGATCCCCGCCGCGGAGCGCAGCTCCTCGTTGACGCGACCGTCACCCGACAAGAGCACATCACCGTTATTTTTGGCAAGGTATGCATTGATCATATCCAGATCCTTCGCGGTCAGCTTATAGCCGCTTTCGATGCGCAGGATATGATCGTTGATGCGATGTACGCCGTCGGAAACGCGCTCGGCCTGATGCTCATGCTTGGTCACATCCTCGATGATATGACCGTCAGCCAGCTCGACGATACGGTCGGCATAGCGCTCGGCAAAATCACGGTCGTGGGAAACGATCAGTACCAGCTTTTCTTTGGAAAGCTCCTTGAGCGTGTCAAAGATCTGCTTACCGGTGTTGGAGTCCAGGGCACCCGTGGGCTCGTCCGCCATGATGATCTCGGGATCCTTCACCAGTGCGCGGGCAATGGCCACGCGCTGCTTCTGACCGCCCGACAGCTCGTTGGGCTTCCGCTTGGCATAGTTGAGCAGGTCAACCTGTGCCAGAATATTGTTGATGGCCTCGTCTGTGGCTTTTTTACCCTGCAATTCCAGGGCAAGACCGATGTTGGCACCTACGGTAAAATCATCCAGGACGTTATATTCCTGGAAAATGAAACCGATAAAGGTGTTGCGGTAGGCATCGAAATCAGAACCGACAAAATCGTTTGACGATTTACCCTTGATGATAAACTCTCCCTCATCATAGCTGTCAAGACCGCCCATGACGTTGAGCAGGGTAGATTTACCGCTACCGGATTTACCCAAAATGAAGACCATGCCCGACTCGGGGAAAGAAATGCTGACATTGTCAAGCGCTCTGACCTCTTCGCCGGTTTTGGACCGATACACCTTGGATACGTTGCGTATTTCAAGCATAGAAAGGCTTCCTCCTTCATGATTGTTGCGCGCATTGACAAAAGCAATGCTCTGCATTGCTTTTATTATACAGTATTTTTAATTGATGCGCAAGGTTGTTTTAAAAAAATTCATATTTTCCCGATGGACACTGCACAACTGCCTGCCGCGCCGCATTACCTGTTAAAAAGAGTCCAAGGAGGTCATCATGGAACGTAACAATCGCAAAGGCGCACCGTCGCAAAACCAAACACTGCGGGAGTCCCCTGCCCTGATACGGGAGCTCACCCGCGCCATGGTCGATGAGATTAACGCCATCACTCAATATACCTACGGGCAGATCCTGCTGCAAAAAACGCTCCCCGTTGTTGCCGATCTGTTCAGCTCGATCGCCCGCACCGAAATGCGCCACTACCACGGGCTGGGTGGATTATTGCACGATCTGGGGGTATCCCACGCCCCGAACACCGCCATCCGCAACACCGCTTATACTGTGGATACCGAGAGCGATCCGCAACAGCTTTCGGTAGCACGGCGAATGCTGAATGACCGCATACGGGATGAGAAAAACGCTTCCGAGACCTATCGGCGTCTTGCCGAAAGCGCCGTCACGGAGCAAACGCGAGGGCTGTTGACCTCCCTTTCCGGCGATGAGGCGGGACATGCGGCCGCGCTTGCGGCCATGGAAAAGCGACTGGCCTTTTCATGATCCGATCAAAAAGCACCTGTGTATTGGCGTGATACTCCAAGCGGGTATCAACCAATGCACAGGTGCTTTCTCTGCTCCGTACGCTCTGCTTATAGCACCACGCGATGCGGAATGATCCTGTCACGGGGATGTTCGGCAGTGCCGAACATCTCGGCCAGGGCCGTTGCCACCGCAAGACTGCCACCGTCTACGGTGGGAAACGTGATACCAAAGGTCGAAAGCAACGGAATATTGTCAAATCCCGTCACACGTTGTGCGGGGACGCCTGCAAGGATCAACTGCAATGCGTAGTAATCGGTGGAGGCCATGATCACGGTATCTGCACCGACATCCGACGGAATGTCGGAAATTTCCGTAACCGTTTGATAAAAAACGCTAAATTCCCGGGCGGCACGGCAGAAGCCCGCGTAACGTCGCTCCTGTGCATCCCGATTCCCCGAACGGTGAGCCAAAACGGGGGCATAATAAAGGGCGCGCGAGCACCCTTTTCTCATCACGTAATGAGCCATATCGTACATAGCGGCCTCGTCATCGATCCCCACATGGGGGAATCGGTTCAGGCGATTTCCCACCGTGACCACAGGAACACCCGTGGCGGAAAGCGCCCGTTCAAGCGTCTCCCCCTGCCCTATGGGGCAGATGACGATCCCCTCCACCCCCATGGCGCATAGCTTTTGGATGCATAGCTGTTCCAAAGCGGGGTCCTTCTGTGAAAACATGACTACGGGAAGAAATCCCGCCTCCCGGAAGGCGTTTTCCATGTGCATGACCAATTCCGAAAAGTATTCGTTGTAAAGGTCAAACAGAATCACGCCCAAAAGCCCGCTTTTTCCGCTGACCAGGCGGCGGGCACTGAGATTGGGACTGTAGCCCTGCTCGGCCGCCACCCGAAGGATCCTTTCGCGGGTCTCCGCGCTGATATCACCGCGCCCGTGCAGGGCGCGATCCACCGTTCCCTGGGAAACGCCGCAGAGCGCGGCGATCTCCTTGGCGGTTATGGGGTGCTGCTGCTTATTGGCCATAGGTCACCTCGATCACGCCTTTTATGTGTGTTTTTTCAAAATAAATCGTACCGTCTCGGGGGATACCGACGACCTCTGCGCCGTCAATGCGCAATTTGACAGGCCCTGCAACATATGGCAGCTCCAGTGCGGACAGCACCAGCTCACCGCCGAGGATCCTGATCACGGTACTGCCCTCTTGGATCTCCACCTGTCCCCAGGCGGGATCCAGACTCCACAGGCAGGAAAAATGATCCTTTGATACAATGGGGTCAAAGCCGATCTTGCCATGTGGCAGATCAAAGACGAAGCCGGACAGGATGGGAAGCAGGGCAAAGCTTGCCATACTGCGGGCGTAGTTACTGCCGCACTCGATCTCGTTCCAGGGGTTACGGTTATGTCCCCGATAGCGGTCGCGCACCGCTCGCACCACCCGAAGGCCCTCCTCCACAAGGCCCTCGCTGATGAGAAGGCCGCCGAAGGCGTATTCGAATCCGTGCATGGTCTCCTCACAATAGGTGATGGGGATGGCGGGCTTTCGAGTATCCTCCGGATAGGAGCAAATGACGGTTCCTGCCTCGTCATTGACGCAAAAATTGCGCCACGGGTTGACAAAATTCCGCATGGTGGGCTTGAAATTGTTTTTGTAAAGGTTCAGCAAAGCGGTTTTTCTCTGCTCCCGATCAAACAGGTCGCCAAGTCCGCAGATGTTGGCATGCCATTGCCCCAACAACTGATCGATGGCACAGCCGTCTGCAATCTGATACTTGATCTCCCCACGCTCCACGTTCCAGTATCCTTCACATCCGAAGCGATCGATCACCGATTTATCGGCGACATCCACCTTCTGTATGAAATACTTGCCATTGAAAAGGTTTTGCACCGTCCACGCTTTCCCCCTTTCAAAAAGGCCGGTATATTCGGCTGCTTTCTCCTTCTCGCCCAGATATTCCGCCATCTCGGCAGCGGCACGGAGCGCAGCAAGGTAAAAGCCCTCCAGCCAGGAGGAGGGGCCGAACAGCTCCATATCAAGGGTATGGTGCTGTCTGCCCTCCAGAACACCGTCCTTGTCCCGATCCCAGGCGTCCCGATTATCGGGGCTCCAAGCGTATTCCAATACTTTTTTGACCTTGGGCCAGACCTGCTTCAACCAGGCATCATCCCCCGATAGCTTCCATTCGCGATAGGTTTTGATCACACAACCCATCTGACCGTCAAGGCAAGAGCGTCCCGGCTCGCGTGGCTCACGCAAGGGCAACGCCAGACGGAACTCGGTACCGCCCGTGTGCCAGGTGGCGTGCTCGAATTCCAGATCGCGGATCGAGCGCTCCAGGCGCGGGAACAAAAAGCACAGGGCATAGGCATAGTTATATACGTGCTGGCAGGTGCCCTCACAGGAGCCCACATGCTCATGAACGCCCTCAAAGCCGTAAAAGGCGCCGTTGGTGAGTCGGTAAATAGCAGGCGACTTCAGCACCGACAGCGTGGATGCGGCGGCATCGATCACGGCGGGGTCAAGCGTAGAGGAAAAGAGGGCTTTGCGATAAGAATCGGTAGACGTATAAAGATTTTCCCAATGGGAAAGGCTGTAATGTCCCACCGCCGCAGCACTGTCAAAAAGCACGGCGTAGTAATTTTTCCAGGTCTCCTTCACGCGCGCCTCGTCACCCGGTTGATTCCAGCGGGTGCGATTGGCGTTCCAGTGAACACAGTTATTCGGTACGTACCAGCTTAGGAGAAAACGGACACTTCCCCGCTCTCCGGGGGCAAGATGCACCGCACGCCCAAGGGAGCAGGCGTCCCGTTTGGCGGGCTCTGCGTAGGTGCGGTTGAGGAGCGCCTTTCCCGACGAGAATTCATTCCAGAACATGACAATGCTATCCTGCCAGCCCCCCCGATACCAATAGGGCTGAACCGTGGTGGCATCCTCCACCGACAGGGCCAGCTCGCCGTAATCGGGACTCTCTGCAGGGCACCCCGCGTGGGCAAGGGTGACGGTGGTGATCCTCCCCTCATGGCCGACGCGATTCTCGGTTGCGGCAAAGGGATTGGTCAGCGAAAAAACGGGCTCGATGACCATGTGCTCCCCGGTCGTATTGGTAAAGCTCACCTCAAAGAAGGCGGCGGGGAGCGAGGAATCGTCCTCGCGCAAGGGGATCAGCGGATTGAAGGCGGTCAGCCTGACCTCGATCGGGAAATCGGGATCGGAAAAGGTCAGCTCTGCCACGGGGAATTCCCCCTTGAAGGTACAATGCCGAAAGTGCGGAAAGCCTGCCATGGTCCTGGCCGCAGGGCCGAAGCCGAACCCGTCGTAAACCTCTTTTGTCGCGCCGTTGTAGGTGCCGGTCAGATCCTTGGTATGATCCCCCTGCAACACCCTGCAATAGGTCTTTCCGCCCACCGTTGCCCGCACGGCAATATGGGTATAGCCGTTAAGACTACCTTTATTGGGGCGGTTGAAGATCTCCCAATCGATCAGCGAGCCGTTCCCCGCAAGCCCGACACATCCACTGCCGATGCCTCCGAGCGGGAAAGAAATTTCCTTTAATGTATCACCCTGATAAATCATACCGTTTCCTCCGTTTATTTTTCCGTGTACGTACACGGAAATCTGAAAACAGTATATCACAGAAGAACCCTTTTGTCAAGTCAAAGGCTCCGTCACACAGCCGCAGTTGCGTGACGGAGCCTTATGCTTATTGATTTTGGTTCAGATAGAAGTCATACCTATCCGAGTCTCAATAGGTTGAACCCGCCTGCAGGCCTTCATTTTCAGCGCTTCTGGCGCCAAGGGCGCTCGTAAAGTCCACACTTGACTTCGTGTCCTCGCCACCAAAACCATCTTAAAATAAAGGCTTGCAGGTTCTTTGAAGTTTCAAAAGAGCTGCTTTTACGCCACCTGAAACAGGTATTTGGGTTGCGAATCACAGCTTTTCTCCTTTACAATTGGGGGAATTTAGCCGAAATATTGTGATACGTTGTCGCTTTTTGCTTACTTATTTGCCAATTTGTCGAACAGATCGGCATAAAGCTTGTCGCGATTGATATGGCGCACGTAGATGTAGTGGGGGCGTGCCCAATCCTGTGCATAATTGGAGTTGTCGGTGATGATAGGACGCGGAATCTGTACCATATCAAGAGTATCGGGGCGGACAAGCGCGGCCACGGCGGTCACATCCCAAATGACCTTGGACCAGCACTTTGCACCGGGCTTCATGTAATCCTTGGTGAACTGCAGAAGGTAATCGCACAGCTCGTTCTTCCCTTCCATATAATAGGAAAGCTCGGGAATGGTGGTATGAAATGCGGAGCATACACCGTTGCAAGGAATCTGTACCAGAGGAATGTTGGAATCAAACAGCACCTGCGCACCGGGCACGTCCTGATAGAGGTTGAACTCTTTGTTGTTCTTCCAATGGAGCGCATGACCGCCCAGCCAGACCACAACGGCCTTATCGGCAATCTCGGGGGCCTTGATCAGGGCCGATGCCACATTGGTGATGGCACCGATGGCAACGATATAGACGGTCTCGTCGCTTTCCTTGACCAAGCGGATGATGGCATCCACTGCCTCGGACTCCACCGCCTCGGTCTTAGAGGGCAGATAGCAAGTAGCGCCGCGATATACGGGAATGTTGGAATTTTCATCCACCAGACCGCGGACGCGCAATGCCTCCTGATAGCTTTTTTCCATACCGTCTGCGGGGGAATTTGAGCGATGATTATAAAAAGGCGCGGCGGTGATGGCAAGCAGCTCCACCTTGTCGGGGGACAGCATGGCATAGGCCAGAGCATACAGATCGTCGATCTCGTTATAGACATCGGTATCGAGAATCATTTTCTTTTTTTTGCCGTCCTTCAACAGCGCAAGCAAATCGTTCATAGGGACCTCCTGTGAAAAAAATCTTTGTCTTATTCTACCATACCCCATAGGGGATTGCAACCCTTTTAAGAAAAATTGATGAGATTTTTTCGGATGAAAAAGCTCCCGTATGGCATGAGCGCGGCGTGGCGTGACATACTAAAGAAAAATGCTTTTATAAGGAGTTGCGTCATGTTAAATATACGAAAATGTGCCATTGTTGGGGCGGGAAATGTGGGAGCGACCACGGCCTTTTCCCTGATGCAAAGCGCTCTTGTTTCCGAATTGGTTCTCATCGATCTGAATCGGGAGCGCGCCGCGGGGGAGGCCGCCGATCTGGGGCACGCCCTGCCCTTTCTTTCTCCGATGGAGATCTATGCCGGCGATTACCCGGATCTTGCCGACGCGGCACTGATCGTCATCACGGCGGGTGCGGCACAGAATCCCGGGGAGACCCGCCTGGACCTGGTGCGCAAAAACACGGCCATTTTTCGTACCGTTATCGGGGAAATCTGCAAATACAATCAGGAAGCGATCCTGCTTGTGGTCACCAATCCCGTGGATATTCTGACCGAGGTCACCCGACGCCTGTCGGGCTTTCCCGCCGCGCGCGTGATCGGGTCGGGCACCGTGCTTGACACCGCCCGTCTGAAATTTCTGCTGGGCCGCCATCTTGGGGTGGACAGCCGCCATGTCCACGCCTTTATCATCGGCGAGCACGGAGATACCGAGCTCCCCGTGTTCAGCAGCGCCAATATTTCGGGCATCGATCTGGATCATTTCTGCAATGCGGATTGCCCCGAATGCCACGAGGAGGATCTGAACCGCCTGTTTGAGCAGACCCGCGACGCCGCCTATCACATCATCGCGGCCAAGGGCTCCACCTATTACGCCATTGCCGAGGCGGTGCGCCGCATCGCCACCGCCATCCTGCGGGACGAATCGGCAGTCCTGCCTGTTTCGGTCAGCGCCGACGGTGTGTACGGCCTCTCGGGGCTTTCCCTCAGCCTGCCCTGCATTGTCGGTCGCCATGGCGTTTCGCGGGTGCTGGAGATTCCCCTTTCCGAAAAGGAAGAAGCCCTGCTGCGCCGTTCCGCCGAGCGGATGCAAGGCGTACTGGACGAATTGCTCTTTTTGCCGAATGCATAAAAATGACCCGAGGCACATGCTGTGCCTCGGGTCATTTTTATATATCGCGGGGGGCGCTGTATCCTGCGCGGCGCAAAGCGTTCGCCACAAGGGGCTCTGCGTTGATCACCCTCAGCCGCAGAGTGGGATACTGCCCTGCCGCCACCGAAAAGAGCTCGTGGGCAAAATCGCGGCCCACCTCCTCCACACCGGCAAAATCCAGCTCGGCCTCTCGGAAGTCCTCCAGAACGGCCAGAAGCCGCCGTGCCTCGGAGCGGGAAACGGGAAAATCGCCGCCGAAGAAGCGGGCAACGGGGATCTCGGTGCGGATGAAGCCCTCCTCGGGATCGATATACTTGCCCATGACCTCTCCCAGCTCTCGGGTAGAGTCATTATTCAGCGCCATCTGCACTGCGGTACCGCGGAAGCGTTCGCCGCCCTCGTCGTCGGCATCCTCCTCATTGGGCGTGAAAAGCTGCAGATCGGAACGGATGGCAAAGTGATCCATCAGGCGGGAGGTGAAGAATATTCCCTCCCCCGCATGGGTCTCGGGTGCGGTGGTATAGCCGCCGGCATAAAGCAGGGATGCCGCCTCGGCGGGGGTGGGCACTTCGCCGCTTGCCTCCTTCCGGTCCTGCTGAATACGGCGGAAGATGCCGACGCCGTTATCCAGAATACCAACGATGGTGCACAGGCGGTTACGATTGACCACGGCAACGATGGCCGAGGCGCGTGCGTGCTCCAGCGCATTGTTCATCATAGCGGTGAATGCATAGCGCCAGATCTTTTGCACATTGGCGGGCAGATCGGCAAGCAGAGGTGCAATATCACGGCTGAACATCCGATCCTCGGAGTGTTCGCGGGTGGTATCCACCGTGAAACGGGCGGTCTTGTAAAGCACGCGGTAAGGCATGGAGCCGCCCACGCGCTCCAACTCCCCATTATCCTGCAAGGTATTGATGTAATTGTATACGGTAGAACGGGAAACCGAGAACTTTTCCATGGTGGCATCCACAAAATCGGGATTCTCGTCGGAGATCTGTTGCAACAGGAATTTTTCGGCCTCTAACCGTTGTGCTTTCTTCATTTTATCCTCCTTACGCCGCCTGAAGTGGCTAAACATTCCATTTTCTTTAGTATAACGCAAGATTTCCATTTTGTCAACAGTATTTTCCAATTTTTTTGATGTCTTTTCCACATTTTTGGCGATTTTTGTCCGATGGCGTCGGCTCTGATTTCTAATAGAGGCAGGAGTTAATATAATATAGAACGCCTTCCCTACTTGCCGGTCATTTCCATGACACATCCGCGACTCACAATGGATACGTACAAACCCGTAAGGCACGGCGCATAGGGTAGCCTCATCCGTCGCTTTGGCGCGGATGGACCGTCGCACGGTAGCGCGACACCTTCCCCGCTGGAGAAGGCAAGGACGCGGTTTTGCCAGTCGATGGGCGCGCAAGCTTGTATGCATAGCGGGTGTTTGGTGTGTTAGCACATGATCTTTCTATGTGTCATCCTGAGGGCGGCAACAGAGCCGCCCGTGAGGATCTCGCAAACGGCAACAAGGCCGTTTGCG
>JAFTNU010000022.1 GCA_017451735.1 Clostridia bacterium | reverse complement strand
TGTGGTGAAGACCAAGTCTACCAACGGCGGGGAAATGAAGGTTGAAATTTGCTCGAAGTGTCATCCGTTCTTTACCGGCAAGCAGAAGCTTGTTGATGTGGGCGGTCGTGTTGACAAGTTCAACAGAAGACTCCAGGCGAAAAAGTAATTCTTCTATTCTCGGGGCAGGCCGCGTGCGGCTTGCCCCTTTCGCATCTTGAAAGGAGGATCGCATGGAAGGCAATGAATGGATACCGGGCGCGCGGGCAGCCCTGGTCAGTGTACTGACCAAAGACAGAAACGAGCAGGAGCTGAACGCAAGCCTTGAGGAACTGCGTCGGCTTTTGGAAACGGCGGGAGGCAGTGCGGCGTTCACCTTTGTTCAGAACAAAGAAACACCCGATGTCCGCACCTATATCGGCAGTGGAAAGGCGGCGGAGCTGGCCTACTATTGTGCACAAAACGAGGTGACGTTGGCGGTTTTTGACGGCGAGCTGACGCCGTCCCAGATCCGCAACATCGAGGATGTGCTGGGCGATGTGCGCGTTATCGACCGCTCGATGCTGATCCTGGATATTTTTGCCCTGCATGCCGTCAGCGGCGAGGGTAAATTGCAGGTAGAGCTTGCCCAGCTCAAATACACCGCGCCGCGTTTGGCGGGGCGGGGAACCGAGCTTTCCCGCCTTGGGGGCGGTATCGGCACCCGCGGCCCCGGAGAATCCCAATTGGAGACCGACCGTCGACATCTCCAACGTCGCATCCGGATGCTGGAAAAGGCATTGGAGGAGATGGCGGCCGGTCGACGGACACAGCGCCGTGCAAGGGACCGCTCGGGCCTTGCACGCATTGCCATCGTAGGCTACACCAACGCGGGCAAATCCACGTTGCTCAATTACCTGACTGACGCAGGAATCCTTGCACGTGATCAGCTTTTTGCGACATTAGACCCCACGACCCGCAAGTGCGAGCTGCCCGGCGGCGAAACGGTTCTGCTCACCGATACGGTCGGTTTTATCCGCAACCTGCCCCATCATCTGATCCACGCTTTTCGCTCCACACTGGAGGAAGCAGTCTATGCGGATCTGCTCCTTGTTGTGGTGGACGCCTCCGATCCGGAGGCCGCTGCCCAACTGGTCGTGACCGAGGAATTGTTGGAAAGTCTCGGCGCCGGGGGAAAGCCCACGCTTTATGTATTCAACAAATGCGATCTGGGCGCCGCTCACCCGGGGATGTCCCACGGTAAGGAGCATGTGGCCTATATTTCCGCCGCCACGGGACAGGGGATCGACAGAATGTTGCAAAAGATCGAAGAAATGTTACACGCGGACAAACGCCGTGCGACCTTCTTTTTCCCCAATGCCAAGCAGGGACTGCTGAACAGGCTGTATGAGAATGCTACCGTGGAACATGCGGAATACGGTGTTGACGGTGTGACGGTCACCGCCGTTGTGGATGCGAAAACCTACGGGCCGTTGCGCGATTTTGATACGGCTCCGCCCAAGGAGACGACCGATGAGTGAGGAGATTTTTCGTACCGTTGCGGGGGATAGTGAGGAAATCCTGGAGGAAAAGCGCTCCGAATTTATCGCGGCGGTCAAGCGGGTCTCTACCGAGGACGAGGCGATGGCCTTCGTGAAGGAGCGCAAAAAGCTGCACCCCGATGCCCGTCATACGGTTTTTGCCTATTTGCTTCGCAAAGGTGCCGCCCGTTATTCGGACGACAGTGAGCCTCAGGGGACGGCAGGAATGCCCACCCTGGAGGCCATCCGTCGGGCCGGGGTGGAGGATGTGGTGGTGGTCACCACCCGTTATTTTGGCGGGATCCTGCTGGGGGCGGGAGGGCTGACCCGTGCTTATGCGGGAGCCGCGCACCTGGCGCTGACTGCGGCAGGTGTGGCAGAATACGTACCGTTTACCTACTTTTTGCTGGATTGTACATATGCCGACCATCCCAGGATCGAAAACGAATTGGACCGTCTGGGCGTTGCCGATCGCAATGCCGATTTCAGCGACCGTGTCAGGATCGAGGTGGGTCTTCCCTCTGAGCAGGGTGAGCTTCTGTGCCGCCGTATGGTAGAATTGACCGCAGGCCGCTGTACGCCCCGCGAGCTGCGACGCACCATGGGGCTGAAAATTTAAAAGAGACCGAAACGGGGCAAAAAACAAGTGGTTTAACGCCGCCGTTGCGTTTGCCCGTGCTCCATGCTTTGGACCGCCGCGCCCTCGGGCGCGGCATTTTTTATATTTTACACTACATCAATATTTTGGTTTAAACATTAAAAAACTTTGGCGAAAAAAAGAGTTTTTCTATTTTTAAGTGTATATTTTAATTATTAAAGCACAAGTATGCGGAAAGGCGGTGTCGGAATGGCGGAAATACGGGAGCTTTTGATTCAGCGTGAGCGAATGACGCTCTCCCCCTATGCTTTTCTATCTGAAAACACCAAGGGCAGAGAAAAGCCCTGCACGGTCTGTACGCAACGCACCGAATTTCAGCGGGATAGGGATCGCATCATACATAGCCAATCCTTCCGCCGTTTGATGTATAAGACTCAGGTCTTTTTGGCTCCGGCGGGGGATCATTACCGTACGCGGCTGACCCACACGCTGGAGGTAACGCAGATTGGACGCACCATCGCGCGGGCACTTTTTCTCAACGAAGATCTGACCGAGGCCATTGCCCTGGGCCACGATCTGGGGCATACGCCCTTTGGCCATGCCGGTGAGACCGTGATGCGCAATCTCTTTTCTCCCGATTTCTCCCATAACAAGCAGGGCGTTCGGGTGGTAGAAAAGCTGGAAAACAACGGTGAAGGCTTGAATCTGACCTTTGAGGTGCGCAACGGCATTGCCTGCCATTCGGGCAAGGAAATGCCCGTGACGCTGGAGGGGGCTGTCATTCGCTTCGCCGACCGCATCGCTTACATCAATCATGATATCGACGATGCCCTGCGTGCGGGCATTCTGCGGCAGGATGAGATCCCCGCCGATCTGCGTGCCATTCTCGGGGAGCAGCACGGAGAACGTATCAACACCATGGTCTCCTCCATCGTCCGCGCCAGCACCGATCGCCCAGAGATCAGGATGGAGCCCGATATTCAGGAGGCTACCGACGCCTTGCGCGATTTCCTGTTTGCAAGAGTGTATCGTGATTCGGTGGCCAAGGTGGAGGAGGTCAAGGCAAAGGAGATGCTGGCACAGCTCTTTACCTACTTTGCCGATCATCCCGAAAAGCTGCCCATCGACTATCTGGAAACGATCAGCAAGGAGTCGGTGGAGCGTGCGGTTTGCGATTATCTGTCTGGCATGACCGATCGCTATGCTATCGAGCTCTATCGCGACCTCTTCATTCCGGAGGTGTGGCGCGTTAAATGATACCGAAGGAAGTTGTTGAGGAGATCCGCTATCGCTGTGACATCGAGGATGTGATCGGCTCCTATGTCACGCTCAAACGGGCGGGCTCCAATCGGAACGGGCTTTGTCCGTTTCATAGTGAAAAATCGCCATCGTTCACGGTTTTTCCCGCCACAAAGAGCTTTTATTGCTTTGGCTGCGGTGCCGGAGGAGACGTGATCACCTTTATCCAAAAGATCGAAAATCTTGACTATGTCGGCTCGCTGGAGTTTCTGGCGGCCAGAGCGGGGATCAATATCCCCAACGATGCCTCCGTGGGTGCAAAAGAGACGGTTTCGCGCAAACGGGTCTATGAAATGAATCTGGAGGCAGCCAAATTTTTCCGCAACTGCCTCTTTGATCCTACCCTGGGGCGGGAGGGGATGGCCTATCTGTCCGAGCGGCGCGGCTTGCCCGGTACGGTCATCAAGCATTTCGGCCTTGGGTTTGCCCCCAACGATTTCGGGCTTTTGACCAAGCATATGCGTCGTTTGGGATATACCGAGGAGGAGCTGATTGCCGCGTTTTTGTGCGGACGCTCTCAAAAAACCGGTCGCATTTTTGATCTTTTCCGCAACCGTGTCATGTTTCCCGTGATCGACACGGCCGGAAATATCGTGGCCTTCGGCGGTCGCGTCATGGATGATTCCAAGCCGAAGTATCTGAACTCCGCCGATACGCCGGGATTCAAAAAAAGCCGGATCCTTTTCGGGCTCAATTATGCCAAAAGCCACTGCGCCGAGCAGATGATTCTGTGTGAAGGGTATATGGATGCCATTGCCATGCACGCCGCGGGATTTGAAAATGCCGTGGCCACCTTAGGGACTGCCATTACCCCTGACCATGCCCGTCTACTTTCCCGTTACACCAAGCGGGTGCTGATCAATTACGACAGTGACGAGGCGGGGCAAAAGGCGGCGAATAAGGCCATGGCATTATTGGATGAAGTGGGTTTGGAGGTCCGTGTCCTGCGATTGACGGGGGCTAAGGATGCCGACGAATACATCCGCACCTACGGGGCCGATGCTTTTCGCTCCATTATCGAAAAAAGCCATACGGCCTTTGATTTTAAGCTTGAAAATGTCCTGGCCCGTCACGATGTGAGTCAGGCCGAGGGCAAAATCCGCGCCGCCCGCGAGCTGGCGACCATTATCGCCGGCGTCGGCTCGGGCGTGGAGCGGGAGCTGTATGTGGCCACCGTGGCCGATCGCCTGGGGATCTCCCGCGAGGGGCTGGCCAACGATGTGAAGCGGGTGCGCTCCAAGAACTTCCGCGAGATGCGAAAAAAGGAGACGCGGGATGTGATGCTTTCGGCACGGAATTTCGGTGACCGTATCAATCCCGATGCGGCAAAGGACCCTGCCGCCGCAGGTGCCGAGGAGATCATTCTCGGATTGATGCTTCTGTACCCCGAGCATCGGAGGGCCGTGCTTGCGGGAAATCCGCAGCTGACCTCCGAGGATTTCTTTACCGATTTCGGTAAACGGGTCTTTGAGGCGATTCTGCAGATGGAGCAAAGCGAGAGCGGCTTTGTGTTTTCCGCAATGGGGGAGAACTTCACTCCCGACGAGATGGGGCGCCTGGTGCGCATCACCCGTGATCGCGAGGCGTTACAGAACAATGATATCGGGGTGCTTTCCGCCGCGGCGGAAGCGCTCAGACAAAGACGTGAAAAGCGAAGGGCATTGCAAAGCGGCGATTGGCAGAGCGAGATCGCCCGCCGACGTGCCGAGATCAAGAAAAAACAAGAAAGCTGACAAGAACAAAAAAGGAGGATGTCAAATGAGTAAGACCGAACAGGCCCGGGCAATGAAGGATGAGGAGCTCGTTGCCGAGGAGAAAATGGCAGACGAGGAGAGACCCGAGGGCGAAAAGAAGCTGAGCATGAATGACCTGATCGAAAAGGGTAAAAAAGGTGCCCTTTCCACCAGCGATCTGGACGAGGCCATGGAGAGCATGGATTTCGATGACATGGACAAGCTGTATGAGGTGTTTGAGGATAACGGCATTGCTCTGCCCGGCGATATGTCCTCCTCCGAGATCAACGAGATCGAAAGTGAGGTCGAGCGATTCGGCGGCGGCGAGAATATGGAGCGCCTGCTGGAGCAGGAGGGCCTTTCCATCGACGATCCCGTTCGTATGTATCTCAAGGAGATCGGTAAGGTGCCGTTACTTACCACCGAGCGGGAGAAGGAGCTGGCCGAGCGGATGGCAGAGGGTGACGAGGAGGCCAAGAATGAGTTGGTCGAGGCGAACCTGCGTCTGGTCGTCAGCATTGCCAAGCGCTATGTGGGCAAGGGCATGTTTTTCCTGGATCTGATCCAGGAGGGAAATTTAGGCCTGATGAAGGCGGTGGACAAGTTTGACTACACCAAGGGCTACAAGTTCTCCACCTATGCCACCTGGTGGATCCGACAGGCTATTACCCGCGCCATTGCCGACCAGGCGCGTACCATCCGCATTCCCGTACATATGGTGGAGACCATTCACAAGGTCTCCCGCTATCAGCGCCAGATGCTCCAGGAGCTGGGGCGCGAGGCGACCCCGGCCGAGATCGGCGAGAAGATGGGCATGAGCGCCGATAAGGTCCGCGAGATCATGAAGGTGGCATTGGATCCCGTGTCCTTGGAGACCCCTATCGGCGAGGAGGAGGACAGCCATCTGGGCGATTTTATCCCCGATGAGGATACCCCCGCTCCCGCAGAGGCCGCATCGGCTACCATCCTGCGCGAGATGATCGAGCGGGAGCTGAATACTCTCACCCCCCGCGAGGCACATGTGATCAAGCTGCGCTTCGGCCTTTATGACGGACGTACCCGCACCCTGGAGGAGGTGGGTAAGGAATTTGACATCACCCGTGAGCGTATCCGTCAGATCGAGTCAAAGGCACTGCGTAAGCTCCGTCATCCCAGCCGCGCCCGTCATTTGCGCGGTTTTCTGGATTGATTATTTACAATTATCGTAATATTGCACAAAAGCGTATGGCATCCTTGCGGCAGATTCACGGTTTTTCTGTTCGGTTCGCAAAATATTGTGCCATGCGCTTTGTGTAAAGTCACTGTTTTTGCTTCTCTTTTTGGGGCCTTTTGGCTTTTTCACACAGGCCGGGCGAAGAACGGGAGACTTGACAGAATCCGTGAAATCGTGTAAAATATAGAATGTATTATAATATAGATTCCCGCGCGAGGGAAAGGGAGGTTTCCGATTATGATGAAAAAAATCATCTGCCTGGTGCTCGGACTGTTGATGATGGTCTCGATCCTGACGTCCTGCAGTAGCGACGGTGACGTGATCGATGATATCAACAATAAGGCATCCCGTCTGACCACTACGCTCAACCTGTGGGTCATTACCGAGAGCGAGGTTGTGGCATCGGTCAGCGATCTGGCAATCAAGGGCTTGGATCCCGCAAAGGACGAGGATGAGCTGTCTGACGAGGAGAAGGCACAGCTTTCCGCACTTTCCGGAGAACAGAAAGAAACACTGACGCAGCTGCTTCAGATCAGACAGGCGATCAACAAGATCACCAAGCAGAAGCTCAAAACGCAGGTCAATGTCAAATACGTGACCGAGGCCGAGTATTACACCAAGGTCGAAAAGGCCTTTGTCGACCATGAGGCTGCCATCGAGGCCGCCAAAGAGGCCGCCAGAGCAGAGCGCGAGGCGATCAAGCGCGGTGAGATCGTTGCCACCGAGGAGGAGGAAGTAACCACCGACGAGACCGTGATCAACGAGTACGGTATCCCCGAGCTCAAGTATCCTACGGCCGATGATTACCAGGTGGACATTCTGTTTATCGGTAACTACGATAAATATCGCGAGTACGTGGACAAGGAATGGCTTGTGTCTCTCAACGATAAGCTTGAGAACTCCGCCATGCAGATCTCCTACTTCGTCAATCAAATCTTCCTGGAATCTTCTACATACAGCAGCTTGAAGTATGCAGTCCCCAACAATCACACCGTGGGCGACTACACCTATCTGTGCATCAATACCGACGAAATGGAAGCGCTCGGCTTTACTGCGGACAAATTTGATAGCCTTTCCATTTACGATGAATCCTTCTATCAGTTCCTCAAACTGGTCAAGACCAAATGCGATAGCACCGAAACGGCTGCCGAAAAGATCTATCCCATTTACAGTGAGAGCGGTACCCTTGATCTGAGCCTGGTGCATTATTGGAATTTTGATTTGGATTCCGATCAAGGATATTCTGTTCTGAATCAGAACAAGTTCTCCATTTTCGGCGGTATCTTCAGCAATGTGGCCGATTCTACCACCGGCGCACTGACCGACCGCGGCGACCAGGTCACCTTCTCCAATCTGTTGAAGTCCGATTCCGGTTCCGGTTATTCCGATTACCTCGAAAACTATCTGGCAAGAAGGCTGGAGTATGAAAAAGACGGTTATATCACAACCGATGCCAATGCTACCGCAATGACCTGCGTGGTCAAGGGTGGCTGGGAGCTGAAGGCCGAATATGAGGCCAAGGGCTATGATGTGTACATCATGGAAAATCCCCGTGCCACCGATAGTGATGTTTACAGCTCCATGTTTGCCCTGGGCGCGTACACCTCCGACGAGAACCGTGCCATGGAGATCATCACCTACCTGAACACCAATTCGGAGCTTCGTAACCTGTTGCAGTACGGTGTGGAGAATGTAAACTACACGCTCTCCTCCGTAACACAGAAGAACGAAGAGGGCATTGACGAGTCCTACTACTATGCGGTAGAGACCGAAAACAATACCTATAAGATGGATATCAATAAGACCGGTAATGTCTTTTTGGCTTATCCCTCTTGCGCAGAGGATGTCTTTGAGTGGGAGTATGGCAAGCAGCAAAATCTGGATGCCACCACTTATCCCACCCTGGGGCTGTATTTCAATCTGACCGAGTATCAGTTGGATGAAAAGAGCGTACGCATTATGAATGCCGTTTCCGAGCGGTTGTATGACGGCGTGATCTCTAAATTCCAAACCAAAGAAGATGTTTTTGCCTTCGCGGCTTCGGTACCGTCCGGCAACAATGTTACCAGTCTTGATATGGCTAAATTCCTGTTGGAGCAGACGGGTAATGTTATGACCTACAAAGAGGGTGGTGCAGAAAAGCAGTTCACCGAGGCAGAGCTTGCCGCGGCCATCGTTTGTATGGAAACCAACAAGATCGCTTCCGACGATAATGCACTGCAATCGCCCAACGCACTGTATGTCGATTGGTTGACCAACAGTGGCGTGAGAGGCTGATCTCAATCAATTCCGTTAAAGGAGAAGGCGTTGTCGCCCTTGGGCGACAACGCCTTTATAATAATTTATAATAAAATGAAGAAATATTATACGCATGTGATCTGGGATTTCAACGGCACCGTTCTCAATGATATGCAAGCCGGCATCGACAGTATCAATGTGATGCTTGCGGCAAGGGGATTACCCGTGTTAAGCGACTTGTCGGCATATCGGGCGGTCTTTGACTTTCCTGTAGAGGATTATTATCGTCGCTTGGGCTTTGATTTTGAGAAGGAGGACTTCAAAACCGTTCTGGCACCGCTTTGGGTCTCTTTATATGAGAAAAACAGCATCCGTGCTCCGCTGTTCCCGGGTGTGGAACCGCTGACGCGCGCGTTGCGTCGGATCGGGGTAAAACAATCCATTCTGTCTGCCTCCCACAGCGATATGCTCAAGCAACAGCTTGCCGCCCGCGGGGCGCTGGATTGGTTTGATGAGATCTGGGGCACCGATAGCATTCATGCCTACGGAAAGGCAGGCTTGGCGGCGGCCTGGCGAGAAGCGCACCCCGGGGAAGCAGCGGTTCTATTGGGGGATACGGTGCACGATGATGCCGTGGCCCGTGAGATCGGCGCGGATTGCATTTTGATAGCGGCCGGATATCACAGCCGTGAAAAACTGGAGGGCTGCGGGGCTCCTGTGGTCGACGATCTTTTTGCCTGCGCCGAACTGCTCCTTAATATAATAAAATGAAAGGATCTGTTAAAGCAGATTGTCGATGGCGCACTCTTCATTGTGCCGCATCTGCTCGATAGCGCACAGCGCCAGACGAGTGGCGAGATCCAGATCCTCCGCGCTCCCTTGCACCATGGCCGAGTGTATCTCGGCCATGTGCTCGTCAATCGTACGGATGACCTCACTGGATACCGAAAGCCCGATCAGGGCTTTTTGTTTTTTCCAGTAGGCCTCCAGATCTGTCAGCGCGGCTTCGTCATCAATGGATAACCTTCCGATCCGCTCCTCCAGTGCGTTTGCGGTGCGATGGATAAAAACAATGTTTACGCCGATCAGGGCCAGCAACAGAAGCATCACTGCGATGGATATGATAAAGGTTTTCATGCTTCGTCCTCCTTCTTGATCCAGTACAGCGTTCCGTCATCATCCATACCGAGAAAAAACACATCCTCAGGGTCAAGAGAACGCTCGTCCAGCTTTTCTTCCAGCCATGCATCGTTTAGCTGTAACAGCTTCAAATTGTATCGGTTCACGGTGCCGTCCTCGATGATGGCGTGTACAATGCCGTTTTCGGTTAAATGCAATCCCAGATCCTTGGCGGCAGGCGGTTGCGCGTTTTTGCGTGGGATGACCGAGATCTTACCGTTCTGCTCCAGAATCGCATAATCCACATCGGAAAGGGAGGGGAGCCCCGCTTGTCGCACCTCGCTGATCAACTCGTCGATGGAGATACGGATGCGTCGCAGCTCTCCCTGGTCCACGGTGCCGTGACGAATCAGAATGCTCGGGCGGGCGGATGCGATATTTTTTAAACGGGGACATTTCAGCAGTATCATGGAAAGTGCCACCTCCATGGTCAGAATGGTGACAAGCGGGATCACCGCATATACCACGGGAATCGATGGGTCGCCGATGGGGAGCGTGGCGATCTCCGAGATGAGCAATGTGGTTACCAGCTCCGATATCTCCAGCTCACCCAACTGTCGTTTGCCCATCAGACGCATGGTTCCGATGAGAATGATATATATGATGATCGTGCGTAAAAGAATGGTCAGCATACTTTACCTCACGTGTTTTCTTTTAGTATGGGTTTTTTTTGGGCAACTATGTATAAAAACTTGCCTTTTGGCGACACTAACAAGGCATCTTGACCAAAAAACGGGAAATGTGAAAAAAACTCTTGACAAAACGCGGACAAGGTGTTAATATATAAAGGCTCCGCAAAACGGTGCATATCACAAAAATCCCGAAAAAACTTCAAAAAAGTTTGAAAAACCCCTTGACAAGAGGTAACGGTATGTGATATAATAAGCAAGTCGCCGCGAGAGCGGGGGCGAAACGGTCCTTGAAAATTGAACAGTAAGAGATGAAGTATGAAGCAAAATTACACGAACGTGTGATAGATTGTGTGAAGAACATCTCGCAATTCTGAAAGAGAATACAACTCTGAAAAATAGTAAATGAGCAATCAAG
>JAFTNU010000021.1 GCA_017451735.1 Clostridia bacterium | reverse complement strand
GAGTTCGAAAATCATGTCAATGCTGTGTCAAAGGGCTTGCAAATATCCGCATATTTCCTACGCCCTTTTCCTTGCCTTGGCAAGATTTTCGAGCTCGGGATTTCAAGGAACCTGTAAGCGAAGATTTTTTGAGTGATTTTGATGTTGGACACGCGCAGGAAAGTGTGGACTTTTTAAGCGTGAACAGCGTTAAAAGCACCGAAAAATCTCGCTTACAGGCGAGTTCGCATTATTTTCGCCTGGCTAGGCGGCCCACCTTCTCTCTCTGTCCGCGGGGCCTCGGCAATGCCATGAGTTTTCCCAAAAATCAGCAGATCTATACCATTCGCAAACAGGCAGTTGCATCAGATGCAACTGCCTGTTTGGTGTTATGGCCGCTCTTTCGGCAGATGCACATCGTTGAGCAGTCTCCACGCATCCAGAATGGCATTGGTGGCCGCCACGGTGCGGATATAGGCGCGGTCGCGCCAAGGGGAAAGGGAAAGACGGCGGCAGTGCACCTCTTTTTTTGTGGCCACTGCGATATAGACGGTACCCACGGGATCGCGCTCGGTGCCGCCGCCGGGGCCCGCAAAGCCCGTGGTGGCAATGGCCAGGTCGGTGTCAAAGCGGGCAAGCGCTCCTTTGGCCATGGCCTCGGCTACCTGGGGGCTGACCACCGAATGCGCCTTAATCAGCGCGGGGTCCACACCCAGAATTGCCGTTTTCTCTCTTGTCTGATAGGTGACGGCGCCTCCCGCCACTGCGGCCGAGCAACCGGAAATGTCGGTCAGACGCTTGGCAATGAGCCCGCCGGTGCAGGATTCGGCGGTGGCCACGGTCAATCCGCGGGCCTTGAGCAGCTCCACCAGCGCCGCCTCGGCCGAAGGGGTGTCGATGCCGTAAATATAGGGGGCAACAGGGGTCTGACGGATGCGTTCGATCATGCTGTCGCACAACGCCGCCGCCTCCCTTTCGTCAGGCGCCTTTGCGGTCACCCGCAAGCGTACCTCGCCCTCGGCACAGTAGGGAGCCAGGGTGGGATTGGCACTTTCCAGCAGGTCACGGGGCAGGGCATTTTCCACCGCCGATTCGCCCATGCCCGCAATATGAATGTTGCGGCTGAACAGGACCGCGTCACAGCGGGGGTGCAAAAAGGGCTCCACCTGCTCGCGGAACAGCGGCTCCAGCTCACGGGGAGGACCGGGGAGCATGACCAAGGTCTTTCCGTCCTCCCGCACCAGAGCCAGGGCGGGGGCGGTGCCGTAGTCGTTGGGAAAGACGACGGCGCCTTGAGGCATCATGGCCTGCTTGCGGTTGTTGTCGGTCATGACCCGCCCTGTGGCGGCAAAATAGGCTTCGATGCGGGCAAGGGATTCCTCGTGCAGGAACATCTCTCGCCCGAATACCGCGGCGGCGGTCTCCTTGGTCAGGTCATCGTAGGTGGGGCCGAGACCGCCGCTGGTGATCACCAGATCCACGCGGTCAAGGGCGGCCCGAAGATCCTCGGCAAGGCGCGCGGGGTTGTCCCCCACCACGCTCTGGCGGTAAACACCGATGCCAAGCGTGGCCAGGCGGCGGGCAATATAGGCCGCATTGGTGTTGACGATATCACCGATCAGAAGCTCGGTGCCCACACATAAGATTTCTGCTTGTCGGATGACGGATGGTTTCATTTTCGACTCCTTAATTTGAAGGTGTAAAAGGGGAAAGCAACAATATCATAGATATTTTATCACATTTCCGCCATTTTTGCACTCCTTTTGGGCACAAAACTTGAAAAAAATCAGCGCTTGTGATATGATGGATTCAGAAGTCGGAAGGAGGTGGCGAAATGAGATGCACGCTTTGCCCGCGTCAGTGCGGTGCAGACCGCGAAAAGGGGGAGCGGGGCTACTGCGGCATGCCCGCCGAGCTCTATGTGGCCCGTGCCGCTCTGCATCCCTTTGAAGAGCCGCCGATCAGCGGCACGCGGGGCTCGGGCACCGTCTTTTTTTCGGGATGCTCCCTGCGGTGCGTTTTTTGCCAGAACAGCGCCATTCGCGGGCCCGAGAGCGGGCGGCCCATGACGGTGGAGCAATTGGGCGAGCTTTTTCTTGCCCTGGAGGGGGAGGGTGCCCACAACATCAATCTGGTGACTCCCACACACTATGCCGACAGGGTCGCCGCGGCTCTTGCATTGGTGCGTGGCCGATTGCACATTCCCGTGGTCTTTAACTGTGGGGGCTACGAGCGGGTGGAGACCCTGCGACTGCTTGAGGGGCTGGTGGATGTGTATCTGCCGGATTTTAAATACATCTCACCCCAAATGGCAAGGGAGTATTCCGCGGCCGCCGACTATGCGACCTATGCCACCGCCGCTCTTGCCGAAATGGTGCGTCAGACGGGCCCCGTGCGCTTTGATGCAGACGGTATGATGACAGCGGGGGTCATGGTGCGCCACCTGGTGCTCCCGGGCGGACGCAAGGATTCCGCAGCGGTGCTGGACCGCATTGCTGCCACTGTGCCCGTGGCAGATGTTCGCCTGTCGCTCATGCGGCAGTATACCCCCGATTTTCTCCCTGCCGACGGCCCGCGTTTCATTAGGCGGCGGGTGACCTCCTTTGAATACGACAGCGTCATGGAGCATGCCGTGGCGCTTGGCTTTACGGGATATTTCCAAACCAAGGAATCGGTGGGGACCGCCTATACGCCCGATTTTTCGGAACGGGTATTCCCCGGGATGTAACCTCCCGGGTGAAAAATCTGTGTATATGGATAGAGCATATTTTTCCGCATCGCAAAATTTTTTGGAAAAGTGTTCCGATTTTTTTGATTTTTGTTGTCTTATTATAATAGGGGATTCCTAATTTCAAGGAAAGGATAACACTATGGCTTTACTGACTTTAAAGGACATCGGAAAGATCTATGTTTCCGATGGAAATGTGGCCGTCGGTATCAGAGGAGTCAATCTCTCCTTTGACCGGGGAGAGTTTGTGGCCGTGACCGGTAAATCGGGCTCGGGTAAATCCACGCTTTTGAATGTCATCAGCGGTATGGACACTTATGAGGAGGGTGAGCTTTATATCGAGGGAGAATCCACCTCCCACTATCTGCAGCCCGATTGGGAGACCTATCGGGAGAAGTACATTTCCTTTATTTTTCAGGATTACAACATCATCGAAAGCTTTACGGTATTGCAGAATGTAGAGCTGGCTTTGATGCACATCGAGGATAAGGCCGCGCGGCGCCGTCGGGCGTTGGAGCTGCTGGATCGGGTGGGCCTGACCTCGCATCTGCGGCAAAAGGGCAGTCAGCTCTCGGGCGGGCAGAAGCAGCGTACGGTCATTGCCAGGGCCCTGGCAAAGGATAGCCCCATCATTCTGGCCGATGAGCCCACGGGTAATCTGGATTCGGTGACCTCTGCCGAGATCATCGAGCTTTTGCGCGAGGTCTCACGGGATAAGCTGGTCATTGTGGTCACCCACAATTTTGATCAGCTGAAGGAGGCCGCCACCCGTCATATCCGCATTTTTGACGGTGCTGTGGAATCCGATCATGTTCTGCGCCGCAAGGAGGCCGATGTACCCGAAAAGCTTGCACCGTCTGATGATTTCGGGGGCAAAAAGCAAAAGACGACCCCCAAAAAAGAGATCCGGAACGGCTTTACGCTGGGGCGTGCCATCTTTGTGGCCAAGCCAAGGCTTTCCGCCTTTCTTTGCCTGCTGCTGGTGGTGGGGACCTTGGGCGTGTTCCTGGTGACCTCCCTTTGCGGCGGTGCGGGTGAGCTGTTTGATGATTATCACATGTTTACCCCCATCAAAGGACGGGTGGTGATGACCAAAAAGAACGGGGAACCCATCACCGACGGGGAGCTGGCACAGCTGGTGACCGATCTGGGCGCCCAAAGCTATCTACATTATGATATGCTGCTGGATACCTACGATGATATATCGGGCAGAGTGCGGTTGGAAACGGGAGAAAAGTACGACACATACGAATCCATTCCCCTGACGCTGACCTACCGCGAGGATTTCGGCAGTGATGTGCTGGGGCGCTATCCCGAGGCCATGGATGAGGTCTTTTTGTATCTGCCCATCTCCCATCGCCCGATTTTCGGCAAGGATGAGCTGCTGATCGGGGAGATCACCATTACGGGCATGAACCTGAAGATCACGGGTGTCAAGTATTATTATGACAACAATTTAAAGGCCAAGTGCCTGTTCACCGCCGAGGGCTTTCGTCTGGCCTCGGCCAGGTATTACGCCGTCAATCGGTTGAAGGATGCCTCTTATTTTGTGGAGGTCATCCCGGAAGGGGAGACGACCGGAGAAAATGTGAAATACAGTGAGCTGTATCCCTCCTTTACCCTGGCACCCGATCGGATGGCGGTGGGAGGCTCGGCCGACTATAAGAAGGCCCTGTCGAAGGCCATGGAATCGGGAGAAAATTATACCGTTAACTGCCATTTGCAATGGACCTATGTACGCTATGACTATTACTATGTAACGCCCGAGGAGGCCGTGGAGTACAGCAGGAGCTTTGATGAATCTTATCTGGTCAGCAAGGCCTATTCCACCGAGAGCTACGGCTTGGATACCACCTACAGTCGGATCATCTGCGGTACCTCTCTGTTCTGCGACATCATCGAGTCGACACTGGCGTCCTCTTATCGTCAGGCGTCTTTGTTCTTCCGGAATGATCGGGAGGCCGCACAGGCCACCGAGCGTCTTGCCGACATGGGGTATATTGCCGTGATCTCCGACACCACGTACGAGGAATCCGATGCCGAGGAGATCATTGTGACCGTTCTGAACGCACTGGTGCTGGGGATCCTGTGGCTGGTCGCCATTCTTTTCCTGGGACTGTTTCTCAGCCTTTGTACGGTCAGGACCCTGGGTGCCTTCAAGGGGGATATGGCCATCATGCGCTCCATGGGCATCCCCGTGCGGGTCATCCGCATCGGTATGTATGTGCGGATGCTGATCTCACTGATCCCCGCCTTCATTCTGGTTGCCGTGGCGGCCATCGTGATCTTTACCTCGCCCCGACTGAACCAATATTTTGTATATCTGTACGCCTGGCAGTATGCCCTGATCGCATTGGGCATGATCTTGCTTACGGTCTTCATCACGCACAGGCAGATCCGTAAGCTGTTTGGCGAGAGCGTGAAAAAATCCTTGAAGGGAGGTGCCGCCGCATGATCAAGCTCCGAGGCTTGCATAAATTTTTCAACCGAGGGAAGCCCAATGAGATCCATGTCATCAATGATGTGAATCTGGAGCTCCCCGAGCGGGGCATGGTGGCCATTTACGGCAAGAGCGGATGCGGCAAGACCACCCTGCTCAATGTCATTGGCGGTCTGGATCGCTTTGACGGGGGCGTGATCACCCTGGACGGGCAGAGCATCCGCGAGCACACCGACGAGATCCGCAACCGATATATCGGGTATATTTTTCAGAATTACAACCTGAGCAAGAGCGAATCCTGCTTTGACAATGTGGCGGCCGCTCTGCGCCTTTGCGGTATGACCGACGGGCGGGAGATCGAGACCCGCGTCATGGCGGCCCTGCGGAATGTGGGCATGGAAAAATACGCCCACCGTCCCCCCGACACCCTGTCGGGCGGTCAGCAGCAGCGCATTGCCATTGCCAGGGCCATTGTCAAAAATCCCCGTGTCATTCTGGCCGACGAGCCAACGGGTAACCTGGACGAGGCCAATACCGTGATGATCATGGATCTTTTAAAGGCCATTGCCAAGGATCATCTGGTTCTGCTGGTCACGCATGAGGCCGATCTGGTGGCCCACTATTGCGATTTGGCCATCCGATTGCAGGATGGGCGGGTGGTGAATGTCCGCCGCAACGAGAATGCAGGCGGTCTTGCCGCCAGGGATAAAAACGATATTTATCTCGGTGAGCTGGGCAAGGCAGAGTTCAAAAGCGGGCTTGTAGGCATCGAGTATTACGGCGATGTCCCCGATCATCCCGTGCAGCTGAAGGTGGTCAACCACGGGGGTAAGCTGTACGTGCGGATCGAAACGCCCGGTGTGAAGCTGGTGGATGATTACAGTGAGATCAAGCTGCGGGAGGGTGTTTATGAGGCCGACCCCGCAAAGAATACCGTCAGTGCAGATGTGGATATGTCGGCTCTGCCCCCCGTGGAGGGAACGGGGCACGGGCGCCTTTTCACCTTCCGCTCCTCGGTGAAAAGCGGCTATAACGCCAACTTTCAGAAGGGGAAAAAGGGCAAAAAGGCTCTGCGTGGGTGTATGGCGCTGTTTGCCGCGGTGCTGGTGCTGATGAGTGCCGTATTCGGCACGGCTCTGGGCACTGTTGTTCAAGCAAAGGACACCTATAATCACAATATTTTCTATGTTTATACGCCCGAGGACGGCGAGATCTCGCAAAAGCTGAACGAGGCGGTGGGCGCCGCGGGAACGGGCATCGATTTTGTACGCATGTATCCCTCCTATCCCTTCAGCGAAACCTACGTCCGCTTTAAGGTGGGGTATTTCGAGACCTTCCGCGATTCCTCTTATGACGTGGGGACCGAGGCTGCCTATCTGCCTTTGTCTCTTGTTGCCGGGCTATCCCCGGTGACGGGTAAAAAGGAAGGCCTTTCCAACGAAGAAATGGTGATCACCACCAAGGTGGCGGATGCATTGCTGGAGGCATCGTCTGTGGGTTATATCAGCGAATATGAGGATCTGCTGGGCATGGTGTGCATCGGCTTGTCCGTAAACAATGCTCACCCGCGTATTGCGGGCGTGGTGCGATCGGAGGAGCGGGCGGTCTATCTGACCGATTTTACCTTGGCCGAGTATGTCAATTCGAGAACCGATCTGTATATCGATCCGGCGGCAAGCTATGATCTGACGGTGAACGAGGGGGAGGCCGTATTTGTGGCGCTAAATGACGGCGTCGCCGCCCCGAAGGCAGGGGATACCGTTAAGATCGGCGGGCGGGAGATCAAGGTGACGGCGGTGCTTGTCAACTATGCCTCCTATCGCAGCTTTTTGCAAGGAAATGGCATCGAGAAGGCCAATATGTCGAACTATTTCAAGGCATTGCTTTTGCAGCAGAACCCTGCTCTTGAAACCGACGAAAGCGCTTTGCAAACGGCGGTGGCAGAGGCACAGGTGTATCGGTATTATGAGTATTATGACTATTATTATGCCGAGCTGAGTGAGTATCTGGAGGGCTATGCGATGTTCCACACCGATGACATCGGCCCCTGGCTGGCACTGGAAAAGGGGATCGACGAGGCGCCTTATCTCTTCCTTGAGAATTACGAGTACGCCCTGGCCCGCGTTTATAAGGCCGAGCACGGTGCATATCCCACCCAGACGGAGCTAAAGCAACAGTATAAGGGGGTGTCCACCACCGGGCGGGCGCGTTATCAAGCCTATTGTAAGACATATGAGGCGGAGTTTGTAAGCGCGGGCATTCAACCGTGCCCCTTTACCCGTTACCAGTCCTACTATCTGCATGAGATCGATTATATCGCTCTTTCCAGGCAGACGGGTGAGACTCATGCTTCGGCTCAACCCGCATACAAAGCAAGCAGTACCGTCCATACCGGATATAACCCGGATCTTGGCTCTGCGGCCATACAGGATGTGGATGGATTTGATGCCTATACCCTGATCCATTCCAACGATCCGAAGGCGACCGAAAGGTGGTTGAAGCAGGAATTCGCAGGGTATGATACAGGGACCGAGCGGCTGTGGGTGGTCACTCCCGATGCTATGTTTGACAATCTGATCGCCAATGATATGCCGGAGGTGATCGTGGGCCTTGTGGCTCTGGTGCTGATCCTTGCCATTCTCAGCCTTTGCATGTACTTCATCATGCGCTCCTCGCTGATGAGCCGCATCAAGGAGATCGGTATTTATCGCGCCATCGGCGTATCAAAGGGCAATCTGATCTTTAAATTTCTTGTGGAGGCTCTGGTGCTGACCACGCTGACCGTGTTCATCGGGTATGCCATCTCCAGCGGATTTCTCTTTGCCTGCTACGGGATATCGTCCTTTGTGGAGGAGATTTTCTATTATCCCTGGTGGATGGCGGGCGGCGTGTTGGTGCTTCTCTATGCGCTTTGCGTGTTCTGCGGTGTATGGCCCATCCTGTCGCTGCTGCGCAAGACTCCCAGTGAAATCCTCGCCAAGTACGACATCTAATCAAAAAAGCCCGCATACCGATCCCGGGATCGGTATGCGGGCTTGACCTTGACATTACAGCGCATCTAAAAATGCAATCAATTCGGCAAAGGAGCCCTTGGGGCAGTCGGGCAATGTGCCCTCGCTGATCAGGCAATCGGTCAGCAGATAGGCAGAAAGTCCTGCCGCCTGCGCCGCACCTGCGTCCTCGTCGGCGTTGTTGCCGATCATCAGGCATTTGGCGGGCTCCAGATCCAGCCTTTGGCAGATCTCGCGGTAATAGGCGGGATTGGGCTTGCAGGAATGAGAATTCTCGTAAGAGGTGATCAGATCGAAGTCCGCAGGGGAGAGCCCCGCCCAGGAAAGGCGGGAATCCACCGCCACACGGGGGAAGAAGGGGTTGGTTGCAAGCACTACCCGCTCTGCCTTTTGGCGTGCCAGCGTCACCGCCTGCTTGGCAAGCGGCGTGGGAGCGGTAAAGGCCGCGGCCTTGTGGAATCCGTCCCGATAGAATGCATCGAAGCGGGAAATATGGTCATAGACCTGCTTGCCGAAGGCGCCTGCAAAATATTCCCAGAAAATATCAAAATTGGTGCGGCTGCCGTCATTTTTCACCATGGCGGCCACCCCCCGCCACATGGTGGGGATCATGGTCTCGGCGGTGTAGCCGAGAGGGGCCACCTCACGGGAGAGCAGACCCAGATAGCCTTTGATAAAGGTGTCGTTATCCATGGGCAAAAGCGTGCCGTCCAGATCAAAAAAGATGCCTTGGTATTTCATGCTTGGGTTACCTTTCTGTGGGTTCGGGAATTTTTTCTTGCTTCATTGCGGAAAAGCAGGCGGTCAGATACATACTGTGCGAGACCGAGATGATGACATTGCGCAAAAAATCCTTTTCGGCGCTGACGGGCAGAACACCCAGATTCCGATCGGGCTCGTCCTTCAGACCGAAAACGTATGCCAGCATATTTTCCAGCTCCACGCAAAAATAGTCGTACGCCATGGGAAGGGTATAGCTTTCCTTCTGCATCTCGAAAAGGGCGACGATATTTTCAAGTGAAAGTACATTTTTGGTGACCGCGATAAAGAGAAGATAAGCGATCCTGTCGGCGTCATACTGCTTTTTTTGCGGAGAGGGAATGAATCCTTTCTTGACGTAGTTGCTGATCATAGAGGTCGTGATTTCCGCACAGCCCACCGGCTCCAAAAATCCGTTTATGTATTTTGCTACCTGTTCCAGATACAGCCCCACATCGGGGAGCTCTTGGTATCGCGGCAAACGGAAATCCGCCACCAGCCCCCGCAGTTGCTGCTTCACATTTTTGTCTAACATGAGTTCATTATAATAAAAAGTCGAATTTTTGTCAATACACCAAAATCCCTTGACAGGTTTTTTGAAAACTGCTATAATAAGGCATCGGTTTTTTATAAACCGATGAAAAGTTTATCAAATACTGTATCATGTAAGGGAATTTCCATGAATATTGTCAAAAAGATCTATTGCCGAGCCTTTCAGACCGTTCTGCACCTGGCGCTGCCTTTTTTGCCCTATCGCAATCCCGTTATTCTGCGCTCCACCGCCGAGATACCGGGCGTCCTGCGGGAGCAGGGCATCGATTCCGTTCTGATCGTGACCGACGCTTCACTCAGCGGCTTGGGCATGACGGAGCCGCTTTGCGGTGTCCTCAAGGAAGCGGGCATCTCCTACACCGTTTTTGACGAGACCGTACCCAACCCCACCGTGAAAAATGTGGAGGATGCGCGGGCACTTTATTTGCAGAACGGCTGCCGGGGGCTGATCGCCTTCGGGGGCGGCTCGCCCATAGACTGTGCCAAGGCGGTGGGGGCGCGCATTGCCCGCCCGAAAAAGCCCATTGCAGGAATGGCGGGGATCTTAAAGGTCTGCAAGCGGATCCCCTATCTGGTAGCCATTCCCACCACGGCGGGCACGGGCAGTGAGACCACCGTGACCGCGGTGATCACCGACGGGGATACCCGCCACAAATTTACCGTCAACGATTTTCCTTTGATCCCGCGCTGTGCCGTGCTGGATCCCGACAATACCAAGGGCTTGCCGCCCTTTATGACCGCAACCACGGGCATGGACGCCATGACCCACGCGGTAGAGGCCTTTATCGGCGGCTCTACCACCAAATCCACCCGTGCAGATGCCCTGCGGGCGGCACGCCTGATCGTGGACAATCTGCCAAGGGCCTATGCCGACGGCGCCGATATGGAGGCACGGAGCGCCATGTCCGAGGCCGCACACCTGGCGGGTCGGGCCTTTTCCAAATCTTATGTGGGCTACTGCCACGCAGTGGCACATACCCTGGGGGGCAAGTATAACATTCCCCACGGTCTTGCCAATGCCGTTCTGCTTCCTTACGTTCTGCATGCCTATGGGGATACGGTGTACGGCAAGCTGAAAAAGATGGCTGTTGCCGTCGGTATAGCCGATCAAAGCACGCCTGCGCCCGTGGCGGCCAATGCCTTTATCGAAAAGCTGGAGCAGATGAATCGGGAGATGGGTATTCCCACCACCTTAAAGGGCATTCGGCGTGAGGATGTGCCCGCCCTTGCCCGCAAGGCCGAAAGAGAAGCCAATCCGCTCTATCCCGTCCCCCGACTGATGACGGCGGTTGAATTGGAACGATTTTATTACGATGTAATGGAGTGATCGCATGAACAAACAGGAGATCGGTGCCCTGGTAGGGGCGCAAAAGGCCTTTTTTAAGACTGCCGGCACCCTGCCGCTGTCTTTCCGCCGTGAGGCGCTGAAAAAGCTGAAGAACGCTTTGATCGAGCACGAGGAAAGGATCGGGCAGGCGCTGCGCGCCGACCTGGGAAAATCCGCTCTGGAAGGGTATATGTGTGAGACGGGGCTTGTGATCAGCGAGATCAATTTTATGCTCAAGCATCTGAAATCCTTTGCCAAAGAAAAAACGGTGCGTACTCCCCTGGTGCAGTTTGCCTCCCGCAGCTATATCAAGCCCTGCCCCTACGGTACGGTGCTCATCATGAGTCCCTGGAACTATCCGCTCCTGCTCACTCTGGATCCTTTGGTGGATGCATTGGCGGCGGGCAATACCGCCGTGGTCAAGCCCAGTGCTTATTCCCCCAATACAAGCGCTGTCATCAAAGAAGTGCTGGAGGGGATCTTCCCGCCCGAGTATGTGGCGGTGGTTACGGGAGGCAGAGCAGAGAACACCTGCCTTTTGGAGGAGAAGTTTGACTATATTTTCTTCACGGGCAGTAAGGCCGTGGGCACCGAGGTTATGGAAAAGGCTGCCCGTCACCTGACGCCCGTGACCCTGGAGCTGGGTGGAAAAAGCCCTTGCATCATCGACAAAAGCGCCGATCTGCCCTTGGCCGCCCGGCGCATTGCCTTTGGAAAATTTCTCAACTGCGGGCAGACCTGTGTGGCCCCCGACTATATCCTTTGTCAGGCCTCGGTTAAGGATGAGTTCTTGCACCATCTGAAAAAGGAGCTGCGTGCCCAATACGGTGAGGCGCCTTTACAGAACAACAGCTATGGTAAGATCATCAATGAAAAGCATTTCGCACGGATCTGCCGCCTCATTGACAGTGAAAAAACGGTATATGGCGGTAAACGGGATGAGAAAACGCTGAAAATAGAGCCGACCGTCATGGATCATGTAACCTTTGACGATGCCGTGATGCAGGAGGAGATCTTCGGGCCCGTACTGCCTGTGTTGACCTTCGATAGCCTTGACGAGGTCATTGAGACCGTAGGGGGCCGGGACAAGCCCCTGGCGCTTTACATTTTTTCCTCGGATCAAAAAAGCATCGCCCGGGTGACCGCCGAATGTGCCTATGGGGGCGGTTGCGTCAATGATGTGGTCATTCATCTGGCCACGCCCTACCTGGGATTCGGCGGTGTGGGTGAGAGCGGCATGGGGTCCTATCACGGAAGGGCGGGCTTTGAGACCTTCTCGCACCAAAAGAGTATTCTGAATAAAAAGACCTGGATCGACCTGCCCATGCGATATCAACCCTATAAAACGCTGTATGCCAAGCTGATCCGCATGTTTTTGAAGTGAGGTGCCCGGCTATGAAAAGCAGTTTGGTCACAAAGGTGATCTATCGTACGATTTTTTGCACCGTTTCGCTTTTTTCTGTTCTGTTCATCAGCGGATTCTTCTCGGTTGGGGGTAGTGATACTGCCACGTTTCACGCCAAGGATATCTTTTATTTCTATACCAATTTAAGCAATTATCTTTGCCTTGGCGTGATGATCGCCGTGCTGCGGGAGGATGTGCGGCGGCTCCGTGCCGGAGAGCTGTACGGATATTCCCGCAATCCGTATCTGAAATTCTGCAAGTTCGCGGCTACCGTTATCATCACCATCACGTTTCTGGTGTATGGATTTATTCTGGGTGATCCGCTCTCGCTGAATTTCTGGAATAATATTGCCAATCTTTGTTATCATGTGGCAGGACCCATCCTTTTTATCATCGATACATTGCTGTTTGATGAGCACAAAAGCGTTGGTGTGCTTGACCCGTTGCTGGCGCTGATCCCGCCCTTGCTTTATGTGATCGTTATTGAGATCATGGGTACGCAGAGCGGTCGATATCCTTATTTTTTCCTCAATGTGCAGGAGCTGGGCCTTGGCGGACTGATGATATGGATCGCCGTTTTATTACTGCTGTTCCTGGCGTTGGGCTATCTCTTCTTCCTTTATGATAAGCTGGTCAGGATAGACGGCAAATGGCGTTTGGATTTTTCCGATCTCAAGCTTTTCGGCTTTTCCAAAGGGAAGCATTGACCATCCATGCACCCCGTGTATCATCGGGGTGCATTTTTATTTTTGTGAAAATATTGACAAATGAACGGTGAGGGTGTAGAATAGTAGCATACCGGGCTACGAAAGGGGATTTCCAAGTGAGCGAGAAAAAGCTAATCGTATTCGAAGGGATCGACGGTTGCGGCAAAAGCACCCAGATTGATATGCTTGCAAAGGCGTTGCGCGCCCGCGGACGGCGGGTGCAGGTCACGGCAGAGCCTACCGCTACCGATACGGGTAAGATGCTGCGCGAGGCGCTTTCCGGTAAGGTGCGGCGTACGCCTTATGAGATGGCGGCCCTCTTTACGCTGGATCGCATCGTGCACAATGTGGCACCGGACGGCATCGAGGTTATGCTGCATGCAGGGGCGGATGTGCTTTCCGACCGTTACTACTATTCCTCTCTTGCTTACCAGGGCAGTCTTTGTGACTATGATTGGGTGAAGGATATGAATGTGCGCTGTCCCGCCATCCGTCGCCCCGATCTCTGTATTTTTCTGGATATTCCGCCCAAGGAGGCGTTGGAGCGGATCGGACGACGGGGGGAGGCCAAGGAAATTTACGAAAAAGAGGAAACGTTAACGCTTTTCCGCGCCACGTTCCTGCGTGTTTTCGAAACTCTGGGGGATCGTGTGGCCGTGATCGATGCATCGGGCACGCCCGAGGAAGTGGCGGCTCGGGTTCTTGCCGCAGTGGAAATGGTTCTTTAATTTTAATTTTATATTTTATTTCATAAGGAGATTGTAAAATGAAAGCAGTCATGTACGGCGCCGGTAATATCGGCAGAGGCTTTATCGGTCAGCGTTTCTTTCTCTCGGGGTATGAGACCACCTTCATCGATGTGAATGCCGATGTGGTCAACGCCATCAACGCGGCGGGGAAGTACCCCATCTACGTAACGCGCGGTACCCAATATGTACCCGAATGGGTCGAGAATGTCAGCGCGGTCAACGGTCGTGACGAGGCGGCCGTGGTTGAAACCATTGCAGATGCCGATATCCTTGCAACTGCACTCGGTGTCAATATTCTGCCCTTTGTGGCTCCTTTGATTGCCGGGGCGATCCTGACCCGAAAAGAGAAGAGCGGCAAGCCCCTCAATATTCTTATTTGTGAGAATATGATCGGCTCCAATGAGTATCTGCACGGTCTGGTGGAGCCCCATATTCCTGCCGAGAGCAAGGCTTGGTTTGAGCAGAATGTGGGCTTCGTCTGCGTGTCGGTGGGGCGCACCGTACCTCCCACGCCTGCGGAATTTAAAGAAAAATATGCTTTGGCCGCCTGTGCCGAGCCCTACAGCGAGCTGCCCGTGGATGCGGCAGGGTTCCGCCCTGTGGGGTGCGAGATGCCCCCCATCAAGGAATTGGTACCCTTCTCGCCCTTTGCTTTCTTTATCGAGCGCAAGCTGCTCATCCACAACATGGGTCACGCCCTGATGGCGTATCTGGCCTATCTGAAAGGCTACGGTTACATCTTTGAAGCTGCTACCGACGGTGAGATCAAGTATATTTTGACCCGCGCACTGCTGGAGTCGGCCCGTGCTTTGGCCAAGCGCCACGGTGCACCTCTTGATGACACGATGCAGTTCGTTGAGGATCTGATGGTGCGCTTTGAAAACAAGCTTCTGGTGGATTCGCTGGATCGGGTGGGCCGCGATCCCAAGCGCAAGCTCTCCTCGGGCGACCGCTTGGTGGGTGCCTTCAAAATGGTCAGAGAACAGGGCGGCGTCCCCGCTCATATTGCCGTGGGCATTGCCGCAGGCTATCTCTTTGACTATGCGGGTGATCCCGCCGCTGTGGAGATCACCGATTATGTGAAGGAGAACGGCTTGGAAAAGGCCTTGGAGAAGTACAGTGATATCACCGATGCGGATGACATCAAAATGATTCGTACCTTCTACGATATGCTTAAAAATCGCGCACCGTTTGCCGATTTTGTAGAGGTTCTGGCGGGTATGAAGAATACGCATTGAGCAAGTGCCATGAAAAGAATTCTTTGCTTTGTATCGATCCTTGTGTTGCTGTTCGCCTTCTCGTCTTGCGGCAATCAGAATGTATTCGATGCCAATTACACCATGGAATATATCGTCATTCGGGAAAACGATGCATGCGTGCTTCACAAGGTGGAATCCTGGAGCGATTCCGAAAGCGATTCGGTGACCGTGACCACCTCTTGTTGCGGTAACTATATCTGGACCTCTACCAATAATGCCACGCTTTATAAAAGCCGCCCTGCCGACACCGCCTTTGACCGGGCCTGCGGGGAGACGGACTCCTGAGAAAGAACCCCCAAAACGGTATCCGTTTTGGGGGTTCTTTCTCAGGATTTGCCCATGGAATGGACTGCGCTTTGCACCTTGTGGCTGACGGTGTTCATCATTTTTCCCGTGCGCTTGGCCAGGCGTCGGGGCGTGGTGCTGCCACCGCTCATGAGAAGCCCCACGGCGCCCGCCACCGCGATGGCACCGAACAGTCCTGTGGCCGCCATTGTTTTTTTGGTCATCATCTTTCCCCCCTTTTTGTTGGTTCATTCTTAGTATGGCCGCATTTTCACTGTGAATACCGAAAAACCTTTGTTTTTTTCTTGAAAAATACCGTTTTTTTCTTGCATTATGAAAGCAAAACAGTTATAATGATAAAAGATTATCAAAAGCAGTAAAGGAGAGTCCGGATGGAACAGATCTACACCATACCCGTAAACGAGGCCTTTGAGGCCTCTGCCGCCGACAGCAGCTGCGGTTGCCCCATGTGCGCCCTTTACCGCAAATTGGAGGAGGACGAGCTGGAGTTGATTCTGGGCGCTTCTATGATGGAGCCGGATGTGCGGATCAAGACCAATAAGCTGGGCTTTTGCCGTACGCACTATGACATGATGTTTGTGCGCAAGAATCGCCTTGGCATGGCTCTGACGCTGGAAAGTCATCTGAAGGAGCTGCAGGAGGATCTTTCCAAGGGGTTCTTGAGCAGCATCACGGGTCGGCCCGATCAAAAGCCCGCCCGGCGAATCGCCGCCCTGGAGGATTCTTGTTACGTTTGCGGACGGGTGGATTTCCATTTTCAGCACATGGCCGAAACCGTGGTGCTGCTGTTTGACACCGACGAGACCTTTGTGGAAAAGGTCAAGCAGCAGCCCTATTTCTGCTTGCCCCATTACCGCCTTTTGCTGGAAAAGGCCGCCGCGCGGCTGGGGAAGAAGAAGCTGCCCGAATTCTGCACCGTGACCGAGAAGGTGGTGAAGGGTTATATGGAGACCTTGACCGAGGATGTGAGCTGGTTTTGTAAAAAATTCGATTATCGCTATGACAGTGAGCCCTGGAAAAATTCCAAGGACAGTGTGGAGCGGGCGATCAAGTTTCTGCGCTCCGATCTGCACCGCAACGAAAAGTGAGGAGCTATGATGAAACTGACGCTTGAGCAGATCCGTGCCCTGATCCACGGTGCCGTGACCGTAGAAGAGAGTGCCGACGGTAAATTTTCGTTCTGCCGTTTTACCGCAAGCCAAAAGGCGGCCTATGAGCCGGGTAAAAATATTACCACGCAAGTGCCGGCGACTGCGGGGATGCGCCTTGAATTTGTGACCGATTCCGATACGTTTTCTTTTGACTATCTTGCCCGCTCGGCCTCCTCTCGCCGCTATTATTACTTTGATGTGTATCTGGACGGCGTGATGGTCAAGCACTTCGGGCACAAGGATGTAAAGGCGGTGGCAAGCACGCTTACGGTCAAGCTTCCGGAGGGCGTGCATACCGTGGCAGTCTATTTTCCCAATCTATTCAGCGTGCAGATCTCCAAGGTGACCGTGGATGACGGCGCTACCGTGGAGCCTGTGCAAAAATCCTGCCGTATGGTCTGCTACGGCGATTCGATTACCCAGGGATATGATGCGGTCTATCCTTCAAGGTCCTATGTGAATCAGCTTGCTGACAAGCTGAATGCCGATGTGATCGATTTCGGTATCGGTGGCGAGGTGTTCCGCCCTGAGCTGGTAACCCGGGAATTGGATTTCGAGCCCGATATCGTCACCGTTGCATACGGCTCCAACGACTTTACCAAAAAGAAAAGCCGGGAGGATATGGTACGGGATGCAAACGAGTTTCACGCCCGTGCCCGTGCCGCTTATCCCAACGCTAAAATTTTTGCTGTGACCCCTGTTTGGCGGTACGATGGAGAAAAGATCACGGCTGTGGGCAGCTTTGCTGATGCCGTTCGGATCGCATATGACGCAGCCGCGGCTCAGCCGGGCGTTGTGGTGGTGGACGGCTCGCATATGACACCCCATTCCGTTGATTATTATTACGATGGCCTGCACCCCACCGATAGCGGATTTTCCTTTTACGCCAACGCACTGTATGCCGCTATGAAGCCCCATTTGAACCAAAAATAAAAATACGTTACATAAAAAGGAGACTGTATGAAACTGACGCTTGAACAGATCCGTACCATGACCCACGGTGCTCTTGCCGTGGTGCAGGATGCGCAGGGAAAGTTTGAATTCCGTCGCTTTACCGATCATCAGCAAAGCTACTATGACGAGATCAAGCCCGATTTCGGTAACAAGGCACACGCCACCTCGGGTGTGCGGTTGGAGTTTGTGACCGATTCCACCAAATTCTCGTTTGATTATCACACCCGCATTGCTTCCAGTCGCGTTTTTTATTACTTTGACGTGTATGTGGATGGCGTGATGGTTCAGCATTTCGGTCATGATAAGATCAAGGAGGCCACCAGTACCGTGACCGTCAAGCTGGACGGCGGTAAGCACAAGGTGGCGGTCTATCTGCCCTGCCTGTCCTGTGCCAAGCTCTATAATGTCATGCTGGATGACGACGCGGTGTTTGAGCCCGTGAAGAAGTCCCGCAGACTGCTTTGCTTCGGCGACTCGATCACCCAAGGGTATGACGCCCAGTATTCCTCCCAGACCTATGCCAATCTGATTGCGGATAAGCTGGATGCCGAGATGATCAATCAGGGCATCGGCGGCGAGATCTTCCGTCCCGAGCTGATCGACCCCGATATGGATTTTGCCCCCGATATCATCACCGTGGCCTACGGAACCAACGACTGGTCGGGGCAGGAGCATGACAGCATGGTGGAAAAGGCCAACGGATTTTATGAAAAGCTCCGTGCCACCTATCCGGGGGCAAAGATCTTTGCCATCACCCCCATCTGGCGCGGCGATGATGATCGCATCACCAAGGTCGGTACCTTTGCCGAGGGCGTGAGGATCGTGAGGGATGCCGCAAAGGCACAGGAGGGTATCGTCATTGTGGATGGCGCCCGCATGATCCCGCATTTGCGGGAGGTCTGCTCGGATAAGCACCTGCACCCCAATGACTATGGCTTCAAGTTCTATGCCAATGCTTTGTTTGATGCCATCAAGCCCCATCTGAACTGAAAGGAGTGACGACCATGATTTTGACCAATGAACAGCTTCGCAGCACCCTTTCCGGTGCGGCTGAAATTGTCGAAAAGGACGGCAAGCTGGTGCCGTATCGCTACGGCAAGCATGTGCGCGACGTGATCTATCCCGAAGGGAACGGCTATCACGGTGCCATGTTCCACACGTCGGGTGTGATCTCCCGCTTTGTGACCGATTCCAAGACTCTGACCTTTTCCTGGGTCTCTGTGCCTGCCGGCGGCGGACATACCTTTGATGTATGGGCCGACGGCGTGATGTACGCCCACATCGGTTGCGGTGCGGGGCAGGGAACGCTCGAGACCCGATTGCCCGAAGGCTCAAAGACTGTTGAGATCTATTTTCCCCATCACAGCGCGGGGCAGATCTATGATGTGACCCTGGAGGAGGGAGCAACCTTTGAAAATGCTCCCGCCCGCAAGTATAAAATTTTGTTCATCGGTGATTCCATTACCCACGGCTCCACCTCCACCTATGCGTCCATGACTTATGCCCATCAGGTGGCGCGCATGCTGGATGCCGAGCTTGTGAATCAGGGCATCGGCGGGGAGCGGTTCAACCCCATGGCCGTGGATGACGAGATGGACTTTTTCCGTCCGGATCTGGTCTCTGTGGCTTACGGCACCAACGATTGGTCGCATTCCAGCTCCCATGGCCGTATGGTGGGGGCCGCAAACGGGCATTTTGCCCGCCTGCGCGATAAGTACCCGGATATTCCCATTGTGGCGATCCTGCCCTTGTGGCGGGCCGACATGGGCCGTGTGACCGCCGTGGGAACCTTTGAGGATATGCGTACCATTATCCGCGAGGCCGCCGCACGCTTTGATGTGACCGTGGTGGACGGCATGGAGCTGGTGCCCCATGTGACCTCGGTCTACGCCGACCAGCGTCTGCACCCCAATACCTTCGGCTTCCAGTTCTATGCCGACAATCTGTTGCCCCACTTTGAAAAACTGTTGAAAAAATGAGTGAAAATAAGAGCAAATACGGCAACATGATCGATCTGTTGCAGCTGCAAAAGCAATTCATCCTGAATCATCTGGGCACGGGTGATGTTGCCGTGGATTTTACCATGGGGAACGGTCACGATACCGAATTTCTTTCCAAAACGGTGGGAAAAGAGGGACACGTCTACGCTTTTGATGTACAGGAGCAGGCACTTGCCTCTACTGCCGAAAATCTGGAGCGGGCAGGCTGTGACCACAATTACACCCTGATTCTGGATTCTCATCACAACGTGAAAAGGTATGTGGAGGGGCCCATCAAGGCGGGCATGTTCAACCTGGGGTATCTCCCCGGCAGTGACAAAAGGATCACCACCATGCGCGAGACCACCATGCCCGCCATCGAGGCGGCGGTGGAGCTCCTGGATCATGGCGGGGTGCTGCTGGTGGCCGTTTATCCCGGCCACGCCGAGGGGGATGCCGAGGGAAGGATGGTGCTGGACTATTTCGCCACCCTTGACCGTCATCTCATTTGCTGTACCCTCATTCGCATCGTCAATTCGCCTTCCTCACCCTTCTTTATCGTGATCGAAAAGAAGTGATAAGGATTTCTGTAAAACAAAAAACATACAGCGGAGGTAATTTATGTTTCGTCCCGAATTTCCCAATCCCCAGTTCCGTCGTGACAACTGGGTGAACCTGAACGGCACCTGGTCCTTCCAGATGGATAAGGAGAACAACGGCGCCGAGAAGAAGTATTTTGAAAAGTCGGCCTTTGACGGCAAGATCGAGGTGCCCTTCTGCCCCGAATCCCGGCTGTCGGGTGTGGCACATACCGATTTCATCAATGCCTGCTGGTACGCACGCGACATTGAGATCCCCGAAAGTGCGCTGACGGGTCGCGTTTTATTGCACTTTGGCGCGGTGGATTACAAGGCCACCGTTTATATCAACGGCAAGCGGGTTGGCTCTCACAAGGGTGGCTTTATCTCCTTCTGCATGGATATTACCGACTACGTGACGGCAGGGAAGAACGTGCTGGTGGTTCGCGCCCAGGACGATACCCGCGATCGCATGATCCCCTCGGGCAAGCAGAGCATGGTGACCTATTCCAAGGGCTGCTACTACACCCGCTCCACGGGTATCTGGCAGACGGTCTGGATGGAGTTTGTGCCCAAGAATTACATTAAGAATTTCCGCATCACGCCCGATATCAAAAACGGCTACGTGATCGTGGAGGCCGATGTGGTGGGCTCCGGTGTACTGAACGCCACCGCTACCTACCGTGGGGATTGCATGGCAAACGGTGTCTGCGTTACCGACGGTAATACCGTTACCCTTTCCATGAAGCTGAAGGAGCTTCATCTGTGGGAGGTGGGTCACGGCCGCCTTTACGATCTGGAGCTGGAGTTCTGTGGTGATAAGGTTCACACCTATTTCGGTATGCGTGAGGTCCGCATTGACGGCCGCAAGGTTCTGATTAACGGCAAGTCTGTCTACCAGCGCCTGGTGCTGGATCAGGGCCTTTATCCCGACGGCATTTATACCGCCCGTGATGAGCAGGCGCTGATCAACGATATCGAGATCTCTCTGGCCGCCGGCTTTAACGGCGCCCGCCTCCATCAGAAAATCTTTGAGCCCTTGTTCCTCTATCATGCCGACCGCCTGGGCTACATCGTCTGGGGCGAGTTCCCCAACTGGGGGCTGGATCACACCAAGTTGGATTCCTTCTTTGCCTTTGCTCCCGAATGGGAGGAGGAGATCGCCCGTGACTACAACCACCCTTCCATCGTCGGTTGGTGCCCCTTTAACGAGACCTGGGATCAGAATTTTACCCATCAGCGTAACGAGGTCATCGCCTTTGCCTATCGCATGACCAAGGCTTTGGACAAGACCCGCCCCGTCATCGATACCAGCGGTAACTATCACGTGGAGACCGATATTTACGATGTGCACAACTACAATCAGGATCCCGCCCTGCTTGCCGAGAAGTTCTCCGCCCTGAAGGATGGCGAGGTTTGGGATCCCAATATCATCCACAAGCACGCCGCCCATCCGCAGCCTCTGCAGTGGGACGGTCAGATCCCCATGTTCATGTCCGAGTACGGCGGCATCCGCTGGTCGGATAAGGAGGGCTGGGGTTATGGTAAGGGCCCTGCCACCGAGGAGGAGTTCAAGGAGCGCTATAAGGGCCTGACCGATGTGTTCCTGGATAATCCCTACTTCTTTGCCTTCTGCTATACTCAGCTTTATGACGTAGAGCAGGAGCAGAACGGCCTTTATACCTACGAGCGCAAGGCCAAGTTCGATATGCAGTATTTCCACGATGTAAACACCCGCAAGGCCGCCATCGAGGACTAAGAATTACCCGCTAAGGGTTTAATAAAAAGGAGAAGCATTATGCCACAACTTGATATGCCTCTTGCAAAGCTGCAGGAGTATATGGGCCGCACCCCTCGACCCGCCGATTTTGACGAATTTTGGGATAGGTCTTTGGCCGAAATGAACGCCATTGATCCCAAGCCCGTTTTTACCCCTCACAAGTACAAATCCAACTGCGCCGATCTTTATGAGCTGCGCTTCACCTCCACCAAGGGGGCTGTGATTTTTGGTAAGGTTGCCGTGCCTAAAAATATCAAGGGGAAGGTGCCTGCCGTATTGATGTTCCACGGTCTCGGTGGCGACGGCGGATCTTACCGCAGTCTGCTGGCATATGCCTCCCAGGGATATGTGGTGGCGTCTATGGATTGCCGCGGTCAGGCAGGTCTTTCCCAGGATGTGGGCGTGCCCACCGTGGGTACCATGCTGACCCCCTTTGCCCGCGGTCTGGACGGCGACCCCGAAAATCTGCTCTGCCGTGATCTGTTTTTGGATACGGCAATGTTCGCACGCATCATCATGGGACTTGATTACGTAGACGAGACCCGCGTGGGCTGCACCGGCGGCTCGCAGGGAGGCGCGTTGACCGTGGTATGTGCCGCGCTGGTGCCCTCCATCAAGCTCTGCGCTCCCATTCACCCCTATCTCTCGGACTACAAGCGCGTTTGGGAAATGGATCTTGCCAAGGATGCCTACGAGGGTCTGCGCGGGTTCTTTCGTCATTACGACCCCCGTCATGAGCGCGAGGAGGAGATCTTCACCAAGCTTGGTTACATTGATATTCAGAATCTCGCCCCCCGCATCCGTGCGAGAGTGCTATGGGCAACGGGTCTGATGGATAACATCTGCCCGCCCTCCAGCCAGTTTGCGGCATACAACAAGCTGACCTGCGAGAAAGAAATGAAGATCTATCCCGACTATAAGCACGAGAATCTGCGCGGCCACGACGATATCATCTTCAACTTTATGGCCGAGCTTTGATCAAAAGCAGAAAAACCACCCGTCGGGTGGTTTTTCTGTAACCGTTTGCTGCGTCCTCCGCATGCACTGCAGTGCATAGAAGGGGCCGAAACGGCCAACTCTACGGAGCGTGGGTGTACTTTTTCCTCCGTATTTGATATTCTGTGGCCAGGCGAAAATATTTTCGCCTGGCTAAGTACGAAAGGCGGTGACCGATCATGGATCAACTGAAAACAGGGCGTTTTATCGCGGCGTGCCGCCGCGAGCTGGGGATGACCCAAAGGGAACTGGCAGAGAAGCTGTCTGTCAGTGACAAGACGGTCTCCAAATGGGAATGCGGCAACGGACTTCCGGAGGTCTCGTTGATGCTGCCCCTTTGCGAGATCCTCGGCATCAACGTAAACGAGCTGCTGACAGGAGAAAGGTTGGATGCCGTCGCGTACAAACAACATGCGGAGGAAAATATGATGAAGCTGATCGATGAGAGAAAAGAGAATAGGCGCAAGCTACTGTTGGAGGTCGCGGTGGTGCTGATCACCCTGCTGGCAAGCATCCCGCTGATCATGCTTGCGGGTCTGTTGGAAATGGAAACGTGGCTGCGGGTGACGCTGATCGTGATTGCTATGGTTGTGATGTTCGGTGGCATTGGTATTGCCGCCGTGCTGGAAATGACCGCCGGCTATTTTGAGTGCGCCAAATGCGGGGAATATTTTATTCCCACCAAAACGGCGTATATCATGGGTGCGCACACCATTATGCGTCGCCACCTCAAATGTCCCCATTGCGGCAAAAGGAGCTGGGCGTACCGCAGGCTTTCGCACAAAGAAGAGGAATAAACAAAGCATCCCGAGCGGTACGCCGCTCGGGATGCTTTGTTATTGAGCAGTCGGCCAATCAGCCTCTGCAATACTTTTCAATATAACCGTCAATGGCCTCACGGACAATTTTTTCGGCCTCGGTGCGATCATAGAGCTCCTTGATGTCGGTCTGCTTGTTTTCCAGCTGCTTGTAGACCTTGAAAAAGTGCATGATCTCGTCAAAAATATGGGAGGGTAACTCGTCGATCGAGTGATAATGATTGTAGTTGGGGTCGGTAAAGGGAACGGCAATGATTTTGTCGTCGATGTGACCGTCGTCCAGCATACGCATGACGCCGATGGGATAAACGCGCACCAGGGTCAAGGGCTGGATCGGCTCGTTACAGAGCACCAGCACATCCAGTGGGTCACCGTCGTCGGCGAAGGTGCGGGGAATAAAGCCGTAGCTGGCGGGATAGTGAGTAGAGGTATACAGCACCCGATCCAGACGCAAAAGGCCTGTGTGCTTATCCAGCTCATATTTGCAACGGCTGCCCTTGGAGATCTCGATCACGGCAGAAAAATCGGTAGGGGTGATCTGCTTGGGGTCCATATCATGCCAGATGTTCATAAAAAATCCTCCCTTTATTTCACAAAATCAAATTCAAAGTCGTAAATGTGGACGGTGTGCCCATCGGTACAGCCCTTTTCCTCCAACAGCTTGATCACACCCTTGCGGATCAGGGTCTTTTCAAAATATGCTAAGGATTCATAGTCGGTAAAATTGATGCTTTCCACCAGCTCGATGAGCCATTTTCCCTCTACATAGAAGTCGTTGTTTTCGCGGCGCACCGTGATGGAATCCCGGTCGATCTCTTCTACGGGCTCCTCTACAGAAAGCTCGGTTTCAAATACCGTTACGGGGGGTAAGTCGGCAAGGCGCTGAGAAACGCGGGTCACCAGCTCCTTTAAATTGTCGCCGGTGGCGGCCGAAACATACATCAGCTCCCATCCGTTTGCGCGGACAAAATCCTCAAAGGCCTTGACATCGACCAGCTCCTCGTCCAGGGCGTCGGATTTGTTGGCCACGATCATCTGAGGCAGTGCCGCCAGCTTCTCGCTGTAACGGGCCAGCTCCCCGTTGATGGTGCGGATATCCAGGGTGGGGTCCCGTCCCTCCTCGCAGGAAATATCCACAACGTGCAGTAAAAGTCTGCACCGCTCGATGTGCCGCAGGAAGGCATGTCCCAATCCCGCACCGTCGGCGGCGCCCTCAATGAGCCCCGGAATATCGGCGGCCACAAAGCCCGATTCGGGGCCGGTCTTGACCACGCCGAGATTGGGGGAAAGGGTGGTGAAGTGGTAGGCCGCGATCTTGGGGCGCGCCGAGCTGATGCGGGAAAGGATCGAGGATTTGCCCACGCTGGGGAATCCGATCAGACCTACATCGGCCAGCATCTTCAGCTCTAAGATCAGCTCCCGCTCCTCGCCCTTGGTGCCGGGCTTGGCGAACATGGGGATCTGACGGGTAGGGGTGGCGAAATGGCGGTTGCCCCAGCCGCCCCGACCGCCCTTGCAGCAAACAAAGGGCTCGTCATCGGACATATCCTTGATGATCTTGCCGGTCTCGGCGTCACGGATGAGCGTACCGAGGGGCACTAAGATCTCCACGCTCTCGCCGTTGGCGCCGTGGAACTTGTCTCCCTTGCCGTCCCCGCCGTTTTTGGCTACGAACTTTCGGTGGTCGCGGAAAAAGAGCAGGGTGGTGGCACCGGGATCCACACGGAACACCACGTTGCCGCCGTGTCCGCCGTCGCCCCCGTCGGGGCCGCCGCGGGCCACGTATTTTTCCCGATGGAAGGCGACGGCACCGTTGCCGCCGTTGCCCGCCTTCACGTAAATTTTAACCTTATCTATGATCCGTTCGGCGTCACGCATGAGGTGCCTCCTCTCCCCGCTCACGGACGATCAGCTTGATGGGGGTGCCGCGGAAGCCGAAGGTCTCGCGCAGACAGTTTTCCAGATACCGTTGATAGGAAAAATGGAACAGCGGTGCACTGTTGCAGAAAATCACAAAGGTGGGGGGCGCCACGCTGGCTTGGGTCATATAGTAGATCTTCAAGCGGCGACCCTTGTCCGAGGGGGGCTGCACGCGGGTGGTGGCGTCGCCCAGCACGTCGTTGAGCATACCCGTGGAAACGCGCATTCTGCTTTGATTGAACACATAGCAGATGTGCTCAAAGATGTTGGTCACCCGCTGTCCCGTTTTCGCGGAAACGAAGATCAGGGGAGCATACTGCATATAGCCCAGCGCCTCATAGACCTGCGTGGTGAACTGATTGACGGTGGTATTGTCCTTTTCGACGGTGTCCCACTTGTTGACCAGAATGATGCACGCCTTGCCCGCCTCATGAGCGATACCCGCGATGCGCTCGTCCTGCTCGGTTACGCCCTCGTTGGCGTCTACCATGATCAGGCACACATCGGCGCGCTCTACCGCCATATGGGCGCGGAGCACACTGTATTTTTCGATCTTGTCGTTGATCTTGGACTGGCGGCGGATGCCTGCCGTGTCGATAAAGGTGAATTTGCCGTACTCGTTCTCCACGTGGGTGTCCACCGCGTCGCGGGTGGTGCCTGCAATATCGGAAACGATCAGGCGGTTACTGCCCACCAGTCGGTTGATCATAGAGGATTTACCTGCATTGGGCTTGCCAATGACGGCCACCTTGATGGAGTCATCCTCTTCCTCCTCGTCCGCGTCCGCGGGGAGCGCATCCATGACCGCGTCTAAAATGTCGCCGGTGCCCGTACCGTGGACCGAGGAGACGGGAATGGGCTCCACCTCAAAGCCCAACTCGTAGAATTCATAGAATTCGTAAGGCAGGGCGCCCACGCTGTCGCACTTGTTGATGGCGGGAACGATGGGCTTGCCGCTTTTTTTCAGCATGATGGCCACATCGCGGTCGGCGGCGGTCAGGCCCGTGCGTACATCGCAGAGAAAGATGATCACATCGGCGCTCTCTACGGCGATCTCGGCCTGCAGCTTCATCTGAGAGAGGATCACATCGTCGGTCTTGGGCTCGATGCCGCCCGTGTCGATCAGGGTCAGCTTGCGCCCCCTCCACTCGGTCTCGCCGTAAATACGGTCACGGGTCACACCGGGGGTATCCTCCACGATGGAGCGGCGCTCACCGATGAGCTTATTGAAAAACGTGCTTTTTCCCACATTGGGACGGCCCACGATAGCCACAACGGGTTTTGCCATTGTCAACACCTCGATTCTTCAGCAATGGTAAAGGAAATTACATCAATACGGGCACTCCACGCCCAGCATGGCGGCAAGGAGCTCGGTGCCCTCGCCCTTAACGGGACGCACGGGCACATGTAGCCTTTCGGAAAGCTCTGCGGGGGTCATACCGCAAAGGAACAGGTCGCCCTCGGCGCGGAGCATGGTGGCGGGGAAGAGCAGCTCGTCTCCCAAATCCTTGCCTACAAGCTGCTCGGCCACATCGTGGCCGGTGAGCAGACCCGCCACGGTGATCTCGGGGCCGAAAAAGTTGTTTTTGACCTCAAAAACATTGACCGTTATGCTTTTTTCTTTCCGCATAAGGGCCTCGGCCAGCGCGCGCATGGTGGGCGCGGCGGCTTTCCCCGTGACCACTGTCACATGTCGATTTTTCACCCCGTTGGCGGGGATATAATCCTCGATATACTCCAATTCCCGACCGAATTCGGTCATAAGGGAACGGAGCATGCCCACGCCGTTCTCGATCTGCTCATAATCGCCGTAATAGGCCTCATCGGGTAAGGGTATCTCTCCCTTGAGATAGAACTCGTCGGAGCAACAGAAGATGCGGGCGCCCAGCTCCCGCTCACAGCGGTCACCGAAGGCGTTGACCTGCGCGATGACGGCGCGGCATTCCTCGGGAGTGAAGGGTGTGAGGGGATAGAGCCCCTCGCGGTAGCGGGTCAGCCCTGCGGGAACAATGGAAACACTGCTCATGGCAGGGTGGAGCTTGGCAAGATCCTGCATGGTATGATCCAGCTCGGCACCGTCGTTGATACCGCGGCAGAGCACGATCTGCCCGCACAATCGGATTCCTGCCTCGGCCATTTTGTCAAGATAGGAGAGAACCTCGCCTGCCCGGCGGTTTTTCATCATCTCACAACGCAAAGTGGGATTGGTGGTGTGCACCGACACGTTAACGGGTGAAATGTGCATCTTGATGATGCGGTCGATGTCGGCCTCCTTCATGTTGGTGAGGGTGATGTAGTTGCCGTGGAGAAAGGAGAGACGGGAATCGTCATCCTTGAAGTAAAGGGAGGGGCGCAGACCCTTGGGCAATTGATCGATGAAGCAGAAAATGCACCGATTGGCACAGCATTGCTTTTTGTCCATGAGAGGAGTCTCAAAATCCAGCCCGATATCATCGTAAACATCCTTGTGGATGACCACCGTGTGGGGCGTACCGTCGCGCAAAAGGGATAGAGTGACCGTCCGCTCGGCCAGATAAAAGCGGTAGTCCAGCACGTCGGCAATGTCGTTGCCGTTGATGGCGACCAGCGTATCGCCTGCCGACACACCCGCCAATGCCGCCCGCCCGTGGGGCGTCACCTCTGTAATGCGAACCATGGATCTCCTCCTTTCTTTGCGTAGTTACCCAGTATATCTTATATAGTATAACACAAAATTTTATAATTGTCAAAGCCTTACGAAAAAATGAGTGCGAAATAGTCGTTCACGCTTTGTAAAAGGATAATGATACACTTTCGTGCCGTTCTTGACTTTTGATAGAACCGATGCTATAATCAAAATGAAGGGAGGGGATGATATGATCAAAAAACGCGTGTTGCCGATTGTGGGATGCGCCATTATGGCGCTGGTGCTGATCCTTTGGGTGGTGTATTGTTTGCCTAAAACCTTCCTCTCGAGGGTGGATGCCGCCGATGTGCAGTGCATTCGGGTGTTTGATAGCTCGGACGGCTCCTCTTTTGTGATCGATGAACGGGAAGATATTAACGCGATCGTCACAAGGTTGCAAAAAACAAAGATGAAGCGCGGCAAGCTCTCCTCGAATTACGACGGCTTCCGCTTTTCCCTCACCTTTGTGGGGCAGGACGGCGAGGTGCTGGAGACCCTGATCCTGAACAGCGCGGATACCATCCGCAAGGATCCCTTTTTCTATGAAACCAAGGATGCCGGCCGCGGCCTCGACACCGACGACGAAAAGCTACCCTTCTCCGAGCTGGAGAGCATGAAGGGGAAATACGTGAAATAACCGAGGCTCGTCGCCTCAAACAAGCGCCCGCCCACGCGGAAAACCGTGTGGGCGGGCGCTTGTTGGTACACTTTTTTACATGTTAATCTTTAATGATGAATTTGATCTTTTTTCGTGCAAAAAAGCCGAATTGCCCTTTGAGCTGCTTCACTAAATGTGAAGGACAAGTGATTTCCTGCAAAGAATTACATTCTTCGAATAATAATTCTCCCAGCTCTTTTACACTTGGCGGGATAACAAGTGAAGTTAATTTGCGACAGAACCGAAAAGCTCCATTACCAATGCTTGTCACCTTGGAGGGGATGACAAGCTTTTTTATGCCACAACGATAAAACGCTTCATCATCGATTCTTGTTGCAGCGTTTGGAAGAGTAATGCTTTCAAGACAAAAGCACTCCTTAAAAACACTTTTACAAATGGGCGATACACCATTTGGAATTACAATATTGGTAAGCGCGGAGCAACTTTCAAATGCACCATCTCCGATGTATGTTGTATTGCTTGAAAGTTTAATATTTTTCAGATTTCTACAGTTGAAAAATGCACTATCGCAAATATGTCCTACACTGTTTGGAATGGTGAGATCTGTTAGATCGGTACAATTAGCAAAAGCCTTTCTTCCAATCGTCTCTACTCCCTTTAAAATTGTAACGTCCGTAAGGCTGCTGCATCCGTAAAATGCCTCATCGGGAATCCGTTTGGTATCGCCCGGAATCGTAACACTTGTAAGTGATGAGTCGGAATAAATTTTAGAACCGTTACTATAGCTGTTTTTTAAGCCTTTGGGAAACGCAGTGCTTTTAATACCACAACCGACAAAAGCAGATTCGCCAATACTCGTCACACTATTTGGAATCGTGATGTTAGCGATGCCCTTGCAACCGAAAAAGGCCTCCTCACCAATACTTGTGACGCTATTGGGAATGGTAATGTCTGTAAGGTTTTTACAATTGTAAAATGCCCTTTTTTCAATGGTTTTCAAGCCCGCCTCGATCGTGACGCTCGTCAAAGCGTCACAACCGACGAAAGCAGATTCGCCGATGCTTGTAACACTGTTTGGGATTGTAATACTTGTAAGGCCGCTGCAATCGAGAAAAGCCTCATTGTCAATGCGGGTTACACTATTGGGGATCGTGATGCTTTTTAGATTTTTACGATTGGCGTTACCATTACTGAAAGCGTCACCGAATCTTGTCACTCCATTTGGAATTGTTATATTTTCGTTTTTACTGTGAAAAGATCTTAGTACGCCATCTTCAATCACAAAATAATTGTAAACTTCGTGGTTCCCGAAACGATACCAAGAAACACTACTCGAGATTTTTGTGCCCGATTTGATATATACAATAACATTTTTTACATTATTGCAACAACGAAAGACATCTTCTCCAATTTTTACGGCACCATTTAAGATTGTAATATTTGTAAGGTTCTTGCAGTTGTCAAATGCTTTATCGCCAATGCTTACCACGCTATCGGGAATTGTGACGCTTGTGAGTTCCTTACAGCCTACAAATGCATCTTCGGCAATTTGTTGTACGCTGTTGGGAATTATAATATTGGTAATGCTTTTTGCACAGAATGCACGATAACCAATTTTTGTTACATTTTTGGGGATGACCACGTTTCCACCTTTTCCGTGATATCCGATAAGCACATCATTCTTGATTTCAAATTCGGGTTTGGGAGGCTCTACAGGCTTGGGTGCAATCGGCTTCGGTGTAGGTGCCATGGGCTTGGATACTGTGGGTTGCGATGTAGGTACGACCGAAGGAGCAGACTTGGTCTGCTCTTGTGCCTTACGTAGAGCATCCATTTGCTCCTGAGCACGGCGCATGGCCTCCAGCTGCTCCTGCATTTGGCGCTGTTGCTCTTCGATTTGGCGGCGTTGCTCCTCCTCACGGCGACGCTGCTCCTCCTCGCGGCGGCGCTGAGCCTCGGCGCGCTCGCTTTCTAAGCGCTTTTGCTCCGCCATCAGCTCCTGCATTCTGCGGTTCAGTTCAGCCTCCATGTCCACGGGGTGGATGATGTTCTTCAAGGTCTTTTCCAGATCGCCAAAGAGATGGTAGTCTGCGGGCAGACCCTGGTAACTCATCAGCTCACCCGGCAGGGAATGGGGCGAGAAATCCTCCAAAAAAATG
>JAFTNU010000020.1 GCA_017451735.1 Clostridia bacterium | reverse complement strand
TTTACGGGACATCATTGAAAAGCCAACGCTGGATCGAAAGGATCTTTGCCTACTGGTGGAGCGCATCGTGGTACACACGGATCGCGTGGAGATCTTATTTAAGGATGACGTATATCAGCTGTTGCAATGCGCAAGTGGGGAGACGGAAGAAAATTTGGCATCGGTAGCCGTTCAAAGCGCCGAAAAGCGCAAAAATAGGGTTTTGGACGTCCGTGTTGTCAGCAACGGCGACCCTCTTGAAATTTATACCGACCGCGAAGGTGAAGTCATCTTCAAAAAATATTCCCCCATCGGCGAGCTAGGCGTTTTCGCCGGCGAATATGCCGAAACCCTGCACAAGACCTGTGCGCTGTCGGTCATCATCTGCGACCGCGACGCGGTCATTGCCACCGCAGGCGTTCCTCGCAAGGAGTACGCCGACAAATCGCTTTCCGACGAGCTGGAAAAGATCATCGAATCCCGCAACCTATATGTCTGGCGCGAGGGTATGGACACCGTGCCTGCCATTGCCGACGGCGGATCTCACACGGTGCGTTGCGCCATGCCGATTCTGTCAGAGGGTGACATCGTTGGCTGCGTGGTCTCGCTTGCCAATGGCGATAAAGAGGATAAAAAGCTCCCCGCCGCCGATGTGGAAAGCAAGCTGATCCAGACTGCAGCCGGGTTCCTCGGCAGACAACTGGAAAGTTAAATCATCCCCCAAAAAAGTGCGCAAAATGCGGCCCGTTCCCGAAAAGCTTGGGGACGGGCCGCACTCTTACTCTACAGTCACCGATTTCGCCAGATTACGGGGTTTATCCACATCCGCCCCCTTGAGCGCCGCCACATGATAGGCTAAGAGCTGCAGGACGCAAACAGCCGGAAACGGAGCGAATTTTTCTGCGATCTCCGGCAAAAGAATTTGCTTATCGCAAGGAATCTCCAGCCCTTGAGCAATTGCCTCCGTCGTGATCAGAATCACCTGTGCACCCCGAGATCTGACCTCGCGGATGCCGGTCAGCGTCTTCTCGGCCACATGGGAGGCGGTCATCAGCGCGATCACAGGTGTCCCCTCTTCAATCAACGAGATCGTGCCGTGCTTCAGCTCCCCTGCGGCGTACGCCTCGCTATGGATATAGGAGATCTCCTTGAGCTTCAGTGACCCCTCCGTGCACAAAGCGTGATCTACATCCCGCCCGATATAAAATAGGTGCTCGGCCGTAATCAGCTCCCTTGCACAATCACGAATACGGTCACTTTCGGAAAGCACCTCACGCACCGCCTCGGGCACGGTCGTGTACAGATCCGTGCACAATTGCTTTCCCTCTTCCTCACCGATCTGCCCGCGCAAGAGTGCCAGACGCAAGGCCAAAAGATAAAGCACCGCGCATTGCACGCTGTATGCCTTGGTGCTTGCCACCGCGATCTCGGGGCCCGCGGGGGTATAAAGCACACTATCGGCCTCACGCGCTACCGAGGAGCCCACCACATTGACAATAGCAAGCGTATAAATTCCCTTCGCCTTGGCGTGGCGGAGCGCCGCCAGGGTATCGGCCGTCTCTCCCGATTGTGATAAAAGGATGACCAGATCATTCTTGCAAAGGATCGGATCACGGTAGCGGAATTCACTGGCCACCTCCACCGAAACAGGCAAGCGTGCCCATTTTTCAATGACATGACGCCCGATGAGTCCTGCATGCATGGCGGTGCCGCAGGCCACGATATGAACGGCATGGAATCGGACCGGGAAGGGCGAATCCAAAGCGGGTACGCCAAAATACGGCAGTCCATCCTTCAGATAGTGACCTACGGTGCGGCGCAAAGCCTCGGGCTCTTCATGGATCTCCTTGAGCATGAAATGGGGCCATCCCCCCTTTTGCGCCTGGGTCACATCCCAATCCACACGCTCCGTTTTCTGGTCGATCTCCGCACCGTCCCGGGTGTAAAAGCGCACGCGCCCGGGCTCCAGCACCGACAGGATCTCCTCCTCCGGGCGATAATACTCTTTGGAATGCGCCAGCACGGCGGGCACATCCGAGGCAAGAATGCCGCCTTCCGCAGTGGCGGCAACGATCAGGGGACTGTCCTTTCGAACGGCATAGATCCGCTCGGGATATTCCCGAAAGATCACGCCGAAGGCATACGACCCACGCAGCATGGAAAGCGCGGAAAAGATGGCCTGTTGCGGGTCGCCGTACTCCCCGTAGAACCAATCGATCAGCAGTGCGGCGGTTTCGGTATCGGTCTCCGATGCAAAGGTATAACCCCTTTCGATCAGGAACGCGCCGATCTCGGCATAGTTTTCGATGATTCCGTTGTGCACAAGTGCAAGACGCTCGGTGGCGTGAGGATGGGCGTTGCGATCGGCCGGGGCGCCGTGCGTGGCCCATCTGGTGTGCCCGATACCGCATGTGGCCAACGAAAGACTGCTACGTTCCTTCAATTTTTCAACAAGACGGGATAAGCGTCCCTCTGCTTTGACCGTTTGAATACCATCTGCCCAAAGGGCTACACCGGCCGAGTCATACCCTCTGTATTCCAGTGTGGCCAGCCCCTCCAGTAACACGGGCAATGCTGCTTTCTGCCCCGTAAATCCAATGATTCCGCACATAATGTACACCTTCCGAAAAAAATTTGATATGGACCCTCCCTTTCAGCCTATGCGCTCCATACAAAAAGCGCCACGGCACAGAACGTACCGTGGCAAAGCTCATATTTTTCGTTCAAACAAAGTACTTCTGCCCTCTTTTCCGATCCGCTCGACCGCCCCCAGGGCCTCGAACACGGCAATGGCATCATACAAAGCATATCCCCGCAAACGGGTGAGTTTTCCAAAGGCTTTGGCCACAAACCGTTGGGGCAGATCGGTAGGCAGACAGGCGAGATAATCCTCTTTGGTCCGCAACCGTACGGCATCAAGCAGTGCCAACGGAATCAGCTCATAGCGGTGTGAGCGCAGCTTCCTGCTTTGACCGCCCCCGTCCAGCAAGCGGTATTCGTCCAGCTCTACTAAGGGGAACAGCACCGAAAAGCGTTCATTCCCCAGATACGGTGCGAAGGGCTTGAGCAGAGCCAGACCTGAAAGCACCGTATCGTGACGGGGCGATTTATTACGTGACACCAGCTCCCCCGTGGCGGGGTCCATCCAGCTGACATATTTTTGAGCGGTCAGCGGATGCACCAGAGTCACGGTGAGATCCGTTTTTTCCATATAAAATGCAATTTTACGCAAAAGCGGATAAAGCTCCCCCGTCTGGATCTCGATGATCTCCCCCGCCGGGGTGAGAATGTCCGCCACAAAACGGCTGATTTTTCCATCCCGTTGGGGCACTTTTTGCTCATGAGCGCTGAAATCGTCGTACATCCAGCGTTTGAGTACACTGTGCAGTCTTTTTTCGGCATAAAGGCCGATGCCGTCCCGCTCCTTTTCGCGAAGCAGCTCCTCATGGCACAGCTTGGCAAAGGTGATCCTTCCAGCTTCCATCAGGTGGCGATCCCCGCAAACTGGTTACTGTAAAGCTTGGCATATTCCCCGCCCCGCGCCAACAGCTCCTCATGGTTGCCCGCCTCGGCGATCACACCGTCACGAAGCACCACAATGGTATCGGCATCGCGAATGGTGGAAAGACGGTGGGCAATGATCAGGGACGTGCGGTTCTTCATCAGTGCCACCATGGCCTGCTGAATGTGCATTTCGGTACGGGTATCCACGGAGGAGGTGGCCTCGTCCAGGATCAGGATTTTCGGATCTGCCAGAACGGCACGGGCAATGGACAGCAGCTGTCGCTGACCCTGGGAAAGATTGCTGCCGCCCTCGGTCAGCACGGTATCGTAACCGTCGGGCAGGCGCTCGATAAAGATATCCGCTTTGGCATGCCGTGCCGCCCGTTTCATATCCTCGTCGGTAGCATCCTGTGCGCCGTATTTGATATTGTTACGGATGGTATCACGGAACAGTACCGTATCCTGCAGCACGATGGCAATAGAGCGACGCAAGACCGCTTTGGGAATGTGGGTAATATCTACCCCGTCTACGGTGATCTGTCCCCCATCCAATTCGTAAAAGCGGGTCAACAGATTGACAACGGTAGTTTTACCGGAGCCGGTGGCACCGACAATGGCGATCCTTTTTCCCTTCCCCACCTCCAGGTTTAAGCCCTTCAATACAGGCTCACCCTCTACGTAGGAGAACCGTATATCCCGGAAGGAAATATTCCCCTCCACATCGGCGGGAGTCATAGACACGGTTCCCTCATCGATCTCATCGGCGCCGTCCATGATCTCAAAAATGCGCTCGGCACCGGCCAGGGCCGTGAGAATGGTGGAATACTGATTGGCGATCTGATTGATGGGTCGGGTAAAGTTTTTGGAGTAGGACAGCATGGACTGGATATTACCGATACTGATGTTACCGGGACCGCCGAACAGGATCATGGCACCGCCCGTGGCGGCCACCAGAACATATTGGAGATTACCAAGAAAATTCATGATCGGGCCCATGATCGAGCCCCAGACGCGTGCCTTGACTGCGCAATCACGCAGCCCCGCACTGTAGCCGCCAAAGACCTCGACGGCATCGGGCTCCTTGCCGTAAGCCACGACCGTACCGTAAGAGGTCACCATCTCCTCTACCGTACCGTTGAGAGAGCCCAGCAGCTTTTGCTGACTGATGAAGTATTTACGCATGAATTTGGTCAGCTTGCCCGAAATAAAGATCGACAGCGGAATGGTGATCATGGCCACAAGTGTCATCAGAGGGCTGAGAAACAGCATCATGACCAAAGATCCCACCACCGTAAGGATGCCCGAAAACAGCAAGGTGATCGAACTGGATATGGCATTGGAAACATTCTCCACATCGTTGGTAATGCGGGACATAATATCACCGTGCTTATGCGTATCGGTGTATTTGATGGGCAGACGGGAGATCTTTTCAAACAGATCGTTGCGCATGGTATAGACCGTACGCTGAGACAGCTTGGCCGCGACCACACCCATGAAATAGTTGAGGATCGCCGACGCGGCAAACAGAATGGCCATAACGGTCAGATTGACCAGCATGCCGGCCGTATGCCCTTCCCGTCCCACATAATCGGAGCTGTAAAAATGAACCTTGTATTCGGTCCGTACATGGATGCCCGCAAAAGCCTCTTCATCGGCGTCATAATTGTAGAGCAGCTCGCCGGTATCGGCATTGTAACGCACCGCCTCGATGGCGTCGATGGCGTTGCCCTGCAGGAGCGGCCCCACCAGATCCACCGCCGCAACAAGAAGGGTGATGATCAGAAGAGCGATGAGAATATAGCGACTGCGACCGATGTATTTAGACAGGCGCAGGAGCGTCTCTTTGCCATGCTTGGGCTTTTGAACATTCACACGGCTCATGTTCCGCGGTCCGCCGCCACCGCGTCCGGGAAGCTCCAGAACCTTATTGCTTGGTCCGCCCTTATTCATGCGCCTCACCTCCTCTCTCCATCTGAGAAGCATAAATCTCGCGATAGGTATCACAGCTTTGCATCAATTCGTCATGGGGCGCACAAGCTTTGATTGTCCCGTTCTCGATGACGGCAATACGGTCTGCATCCCGCACGCTGGCAATGCGTTGCGCGATGAGGATCACAGTACTGCCCCGCAATTTCTCATGCAACGCCTCCCGCAATCTGGCCTCGGTGGCCAGATCCAGGGCAGAGGTTGCATCGTCGAGAATGAGGATCTCGGGCTTGCGGGCCAGGGCACGGGCAATGGAAATACGCTGCTTCTGACCGCCCGAAAGCGATGCGCCCTTTTCTGCCACAAAGGTCTCATACCCTTCCGAGAACCCTTCGATAAAGGATGCGGCCTGAGCGGTGGTCGCCGCGTCCCGCACCTCCTCGTCGGTGGCATCGGCACGCCCCCAGCGGATGTTATTGGCCACTGTATCCGAAAAAAGCTCGCTTTTTTGCAACACGTATCCGATTTTTTGGCGCAGCTTCTTCAAATCGTAATCCTTGACGGATACGCCGTCCACAAGAATTTCTCCCTGTGTAGCATCATAAAATCTGGGGATCATTTTGACAAGAGAGGACTTCCCCGATCCGGTTGCGCCCACAATGGCCAGAGTCTCTCCCTTTTTCACCTCCAGGCTGATGTCATGGAGCACGGGAGCACCCACGGTGCCGGGATATCGAAAGCTCACATCACGGAACGAAACTGCCACTTCCGCAGGAGCGGCATTCTGATCGCCGCTCTCGATCACGGGATCGCAATCCATGACCTCGCGTACACGGTTTGCGGACGCCAGAGCACGGGAAACCGATTGGAACATTCGTGTGATCATCATGATCGAGGAGATCACCTGGGTGGTGTATGTAACAGCCGCCATAACGTTACCGGTGCTCATCCCCGCAAGTCCGTCTGCGATCCGATGACCGCCCAGCCAGATGACGGCAATGACCGCAAAATTTTCCACCACGATCAGCACGGGCTGAATGATGGCCATCAGGCGCTGAACCCGGTAGTTCACATCCCGCAATTCCCCGTTGGCGGTGCGGAATCGGTCACATTCATAGTCCTCACGGACATAGGCCTTGACTACACGGGCACCGCTCACATTCTCCTGCACCACGCAGTTTACGCGATCCAAGCGCTTTTGCACTGTACCAAACAACGGCACCGCACGGGCCAGAACCAGCACAAGAGTCACGATCAGTACAGGCAAAGAGATCAGCAACACCACGCCGAACTGTACATCCAGCGAGAGCAGAAACAGTGTGCCGCCGATGATAAAGATAGGGGCGCGGACAAACATCCGCAGGATCATTTCCATGAATTCCACGATCATGGCAATATCATTGGTCATACGGGTAACAAGGGACCCCGTGGTGAACTTGTCTGTCTGCTCAATCGACAGGGACATGACCTTTTTGTAGGCATCACAGCGCAGGTCGTGTCCAAATCCCTGGGAGGCCTTTGCCGCCGTATAGGCGCACAATGTTCCAAAAAAGCCACCCACCAGCACCACTACAAGCATCAGCACACCAAAGGTGATGATGATCTGCAATCCGCTATAGCCGCCATCGGGAAAAATAAGGCCCATGATGGCAGATGCCACTCCGCTTCCCCCGATGTCCTCGCCGATGATGCCGTAATTGACGATAAAGGACATAAGATAGGGCAGGCAAAGGTCGGCCGTGACCTCCAGTATCATCAGTAATGGGGACACCATGGCATAGAACCAATATGGCTTTAAGTATCGAAACAGCTTACCCACAACAGTCTCCTACCTTTCCGATAAATTATCCCGAATACGGGTGAGCAAACGGATCAACGTCTCCTCATCCTCCCCTTCGATCCCCCGCATGGCGGTCTGATCGTTGGTGGAGATGCGGGAAAGATGTCTGCGGTCAAACTCCCTTCCCTTTTCGGTCAGAGAGACACGCATGGCGCGACGGTCGGCCTCATCCGGCATGCGGCACACATATCCTTCCTCCTCCATATGCCGCAGCAGTACGCTGACGGTCGGGGCCTTCAGACGGGTCAGCTTGACCAGCTCCAGTTGGTTGACATGATCCCGAACCGCCAGGTGGCTGAGAACCAGACGGGCGGTATTCTGTGCCATGATGCCCTCCTCCTCGCCCTGGTGTGCACGGAAACGCAACAGACGGGAGATCTCCATGATCATGCGAGGAGCTGCAGGCAGTGCCCGCAGCTCCTCCCGTTCCGGGGGCGACGGCGGCAATTCTTTTTTGCTTCGCATATCGCTTTTCCTTTCAAAAAATTAGTTTATAAACTAACTATCATTATAATTAAAATTCCAAAATTGTCAAGTCATGCATCTCAAAAACATCGAAAAATTTACCGTTTTTTTCGCAATGGCCGAAAGTGCCTTAAAATCTGACTGCTTTAAAATCATGGCAACAACAGAGTTAATTGTTATTGATGAAAAGAATCCGACGGGCGCATAGTAATAACAAAGCGACTTTTTTGGGGGAAAAAAATCATGAATTCAAATAAAATCAAAAGGCGTGGCGGTTTTCTGCTTGCCATCCTTCTTATTATAACAGCGTTGACACTGCCCGTCATGGGCGTCACGCGGGAGCGCCCCACGCTGTATGTGGGCGGCATTCCTTTCGGTGTACGCTTTTTCACCGATGGCGTTCTGGTAGTGGGCTACTGTGATGTGCAAAGCGGCGGAGGCGCACACAATCCCGCAAAAGATGCGGGACTGCGTCCGGGCGACTGCATTTATCAGATCAATGAAGAAAAGATCGATAGCGCGGCCAACCTGGCCGAGGCCATCGAAAAAAACGGCACCTGTCCGCTGACCCTTTCCTTTCGACGGGAAGGTAAGGAGCGAACTGCCCGCATCACGCCCCTTCCTTGTGACGAGGACGGCAGACTACGCACGGGACTTTACGTCAGAGATTCGGGCGCAGGCATCGGTACCGTGACCTTTGTGACCGAGCAGAATACCTTCGGCGGTCTGGGCCACGGCATCTGTGACGGAGAGAGCGGCACACTGATCCCCATGGCAAGGGGCAGTGTGATGGGTGTGACCATTGCCGGTATGAACAAGGGAGCGGCGGGAGCACCCGGTGAGCTGAAGGGGCATTTTTCGGCGGGTAAGACCGGCTCGCTGACGCAAAACACGCCCTGCGGCGTGTTCGGCGCCTTTGCCGAACGCCCCTCGCTCCCCACGGGCGCACTGCCCATCGCCTACCGCGACGAGGTCCACGACGGCGCCGTGACCCTTTGGTGCACCTTGGATGACAACGTCCCACGGGAATACAATGCGGAGATCACCGCCATCAACCGCGCCGCCGAGGGCAACAAATGCTTCACCGTGCACATCACCGACAAAGCGCTCCTTGAAAAAACAGGCGGCATCATCCAGGGCATGAGCGGCAGCCCCATCATTCAGGACGGTCACCTCGTCGGTGCAGTGACCCACGTGCTGATCGGGGATCCCACCACCGGATATGGGATATTTATTGAGAATATGCTTAACCAAATGGGAGATCTGGCAGAATAAAGTGCAAGAACTCTCACCCGCTTAAATGCGGGTGAGAGTTCTGTATTCTGTGGGAGATATTTTTGTCATATCAGAAAAGCACCTTGAAAAATAATATGGAGATGAAAATCCGCATTCTGCGGATATTTGTTTTATGGTTTTGTCGGTGTGTGCAAGCTCGTTTTTTGCTTTATTGATCCGCAAGGTGGATATATAGTCATTTGGACTTGATCCCGTAGTCTTTCGCAGATTTCTTCGCAGTTGCGATTCGGATATGAAAAATCTTTGACAAAGCATCTTGACCGAAATTTGCGGGTCACAGAAATGATCCGCAATATAGGCAACGATCTCCTCACTTCGCGCATCGGCTCGGTCAAGCTTGTTGAGCATATTGACCTCGCCAAGCATAGAAAACAAAAAAGATTTGATGCTGAGGTTTACGGTTGCTGTTTGTCTGTTCCATATATCAACCGCATTTTGAAATTCGGATAAGCGTTTATCGTATTCTTTTACCTGTACAACCAAGGGGGCACCCAGAGAAACCAATTCATGATGGGAAAGGCAGGTGAAATCCAACACATAATACGCTACCCGGTCTGTGCGCCGCTTGCCTCCATACGGGAGCTTGCCCGGCAAAAGCAGGAGATCTCCTTTTCTTGCGACCACGGTTTGATTTTGAAAATAATACTCTATTTCTCCCTCTTTGAAAAGCACTGCACCGTCAAAGATCCTGGGCTTGAATCCATTTCGATGCCAATCGTTAGTCTTCTGATAATATACGTTTTCGATTTTTGTTACCGTCACATCGGATTTCATATCCTCACCTCCCATACCATTATACATTTTTTAACGCCTGTCGTCAATGACCGTTTTGTACATCATTTTGGCATTTTTGTGTATTTTATGCCGTGATACTTTGTGGTACAATTCGTTTCAGAGGTGATCGAAAATGAAAAAATTTACAGAAAACCGACCTTTCGTTGAAAATGAATTTCAAAACGCACACTTTGATGAATCCACGGGAATCGGAGCAAACGAGCTGTATGAAGCTCTTCAGAAAATACAAGACACGCCAACCGATGAGCCACGCCCACTTGTATGTGCCGAGGCGTACGCATATCTGTTAGATAACCTTCAGCTTGAAATCAACGAGCATACGCCGTTTGCCGTTAAATTCAATCTCGGTATTGACTATTCTTATTTCGCCACGAACAGCATCTTTCAAAAAGCATTTTCTTCTCAGAAACGGAAAATACGCGAGAAAGAGCTGCCAACGGAATACGAACGGTTCAAAACCTTTGCAGCCGCCGGGCTGGATTGGATGTCGGTTGATTTCACACACACCGTCCCGAACTGGCCGTACCTGCTCCAGAACGGATTTCCCGGGATTCTAAAGAACGCAAAGGCCGCAAGGGCCGAGCTTATTGCAGCGGGCGATTATGAAAGCAAACAGATCGTTTTTCTCGATTCTGTCATCATTTGTTATCAAGCCATGATCAGACTGCTCGGCAGAATCTATGCATACTCGCTGCAATTCAACATACCGCAGTTTTCGGCGTGCATCAAGCGCCTCGCCGAAAGACCGCCCGAAACACTTTATGAGGTCATGCAATTTTCAGTTCTTTATCTCTATTTTGAGGAGATCGGAGCAGAAAGAGGAAGAACGCTCGGGCCGATTGACAGACTATACTTCCCTTATTATGAAAACGACAGAAAAAACGGGACGCCGGAAGAAGATCTCAAGGAGCTGCTCAGATATTATTTTATCCATTTCACCGCCGCCAAAAGGTTTGCCGAGCAGCCCTTTACCATGTGCGGCTCGGATAAAGACGGAAAGGATTTTACAAACCGGCTGAGCCATATCATTCTGGATGTGTACGACGAAATGGACATTTACGACCCTAAGATCCATATCAGATATCACAAAGATCTTGACAAGCAAATCCTGAGAAAGGCAGTTTCGATGATCAGAAACGGTCACAACAGCATTTGCCTGATCGGTGACGAGGCTGTATTCAAGGGATATGAGAAAATAGGCATTCCCCGTGAGGATAGCCAGCATTACGTCATTTCCGGTTGCTATGAGCCGATCGTTATGGGCATGGAGGAGGCGGAGATTTGCGCCATGCGATTCAACACGGTAAAATGCGTTGAATTTGCTATAAACGGCGGAAAGGATATTCAAACGGGAATGCAAGTCGGCTACGCCAGTGAAGCTGACATTCAAAGCTTTGATGCATTTTTTGCGATTTTTCTAAAGCAGCTTGATTACTGTACCGATTTTGCTTTGAATTTTATCGAGAAGCAAGGCAGATACAGCACGCGCATAAACCCTTCTCCGATCTATTCCGGCAGCTTTCCCGAATGCTTGGAAAAGGGAGCGGACGTACACGAATATCCACTCAAATACAACAACCTTTCCTTAAAGCATCACGGTCTCGCAACGACCGTTGACTCGCTCGTTGCCATTCAGAAATATGTTTATGAGCGCAAGGAGATCTCTCTTGCGGATATAAGAAAAGCCCTCGCACAGGATTGGCGTGGATTTGAAGCTTTGCAAGCAAAAGTGATCAAGGACAAAGAAAAATACGGAAACAACATGGACGCTCCCGACAAGATCATGACGGATATTCTTGACCATCTTGCAACAAGATATTGCGGAAGAACGCTTGAGCGTGGCGGCAAGGTGCGTCTTGGACTTGATTCGGTATATCACTGTATCAAGCATGGAGAAATGACCTCGGCAACACCCGACGGCAGAAATGCAAAAACACCTATATCCAAAAATTTGTGTGCGTCCGATGGGATGGACCGAGGCGGCATAACGGCGTATATGCAATCGGTGCTGAAGATCGATTCAGCATCCTTCTTGGACGGTGTACCCTTTGATTTCATTCTGCACCCCTCTGCCGTTGAGGGAGAAAAGGGGTTGGTCGATTTTGAAGCGCTGATCAAGGTGTTCTTCGAATACGGAGGCTTTGCGTTGCAAGGTAATATTATAAGCGGAGAAACCTTGAAGGAGGCGCAGCTGCATCCCGAAAAGCACGCGACCCTACAGGTAAGAGTTTGCGGATGGAATGAATACTTCGTAAAACTGAGCAAGGTAAAGCAGGATATGTTTATAAAACAGTGCGAGGTGTCCGGCTGATGATATTTGCTATAAAACCGTTTGAGATACACGACGGCGACGGCATCCGAACAACGGTGTTCTTCAAGGGTTGTCCCTTGCGTTGCAAATGGTGTCATAATCCCGAATCACAGCTCTTTGAAAGGGAGATTCTTTTTGACAGCGAGCTTTGCAAGCACTGCATGGCATGCACGGGGCTATGTGAAGCCAACATCATCCAAAACGGCAAGCATCTGTTTTTAAGGGAAAGCTACACCTTTTGCAAAAAATGCGAAGACATTTGTCCGTCCGATTGCTTTGAGGTCACAGGGCAAAGCATGAGTGCTGAGGAAATAGCGTCACAGGTTCTCAAAGACGAGATCTTTATGAGGGGAAGCGGCGGCGGTGTCACCTTTTCGGGCGGTGAGCCGCTTATGCAAGTCGATCTATGCGTAGAAATTGCAAAGTTTCTGAAAGCGAGAGATATCAACCTTGCAATCGATACCTGCGGGGCTGTTCCGAAATCATCAATCGATCAGATTCTTCCGTTTACAGACACCTTTCTTTTTGACATAAAAGCAATAGATGAAGCCGTGCATCTTTCCTGTACAGGGGTCTCCAATAAACAAATTTTAGAAAATATAAGATACGTGGATTTCCTCGGTGTACCGATAGAAATCCGTTATCCGTACGTTCCTTCGATGAACAGCGGCGAAGCGGAAAAAATTGCGTATTTTATAAAGGAATTAAAAAATGTAAAGCGCGTGCGCGTTCTCGCATATCACAATTATGCCGAGCGGAAATATGAGTGCTTGGGTCGACCGTATCCGATACCCAATATTCCCATCCCTTCAAAAAAAGAAATCGAGCTTGTTGCAAAGAAAATGCAGAATTGCGGATTAAAAAATGTTGTCCCTGCTTGACCACACCTGAGCAGCTCTCCCATCATCCGGGACGGGCATTTCGTGGGCGCCGTCCCCTACCGACAATAACAAAACAGGCAATGTGAAGCCAAACGGCTTGACATTGCCTGTTTTGAATTCAATCACCGATTGAATTTTGCCAAATTTAAATTACAAACTGTTTGCCTTTTCCATCTTTGCTTGTTATAATAAAAATAGCAGAGAAAAGGCGGTGATTCATATCTTAGACATTTTGCAGATAGGAAACAAAATCAGAGAGCTTAGAAAGGAGCGCGGTCTGACGCAGCAAGCCTTTGCACAGGCGCTTCACGTCAGCTTTCAAGCGGTCTCCAACTGGGAGCGCGGCATCGCGCCTCCCGACCTTGAAAACCTCATTGGGATCGCGTCCTATTTCGGGATACTCGTAGACGATCTCCTCCGTCAAAAAACAGAAAAATTGATTCTCGGCATTGACGGCGGCGGCTCCAAGACCGCATTCGCCGTCACCACAACCGACGGTCACGTTTTGGAATTCTTTTGCCGCAACGGCTGTAACCCCAACGATGTGGGACTGCAGAAGGCGCTGAAAACCATCTGCGACGGGATCAGCGAGATCCTGGTGAAATTTCCTTCCGTTTCCGCCGTCTTTTGCGGCATTGCGGGCGTCTCGACAGGTGATCACGGCAGGCGAATGCTCCAATCTTTAAAAGAAGCCTTCCCTTCCCTGACCATCGGCGTAAAAACAGACTCCGCCAACCTTTTTGCCATGGATGATGAAGCGGACATGGCGGTGATCAGCGGGACGGGATCTGTGGTATTTGTCCGCAACGGAGAGGGCTATGCGCGTCTTGGAGGATGGGGATATCTCTTTGACCGTGCCGGCAGTGCCTACGATATCGGCAGGGACGCCGTCATGACCGCTCTTGAAGAGGAGGAGCGGATGGAAAAGCCCTCTTTGGTGAGTGAGCTGTTGCGGGAAACGCTAAAGACTGCAAAAGCGTGGGATGCCGTCGGAAGCCTGTATGAGGGCGGGAAGCCCCTGATCGCTTCTCTGGCAAAGGTGGTTTTCCAAGGGTACGGGCAAGGAGATGCCAAGGCGGCAGATATCATTGACCGCAATGCGGCACGTCTTGCCGAGCTTTTGAATACCGGGGTCAGGCTTTATCGGGTGCGACCGCGAGCCGTTGCAGGCGGTGGGCTGTTTGAACATTACGGAGACATCCTGCGACACCACCTGTCAAAGCATACCGATGTTGAGATCGTCACATCGGAGCTCCCTCCTATATACGGTGCCTGCCGCCAAAGCCGAAGGCTATTGGGAGACGGCGTTCCGCAGGACTTTTATCGGAATTTCAAAAACAGCTACAAAGGATGGAAGAAATGAATACACCGAAAACCGAAATGAGAAACCCCTTAAGCATGCATATGGATCGGATGAACACCGAGGACATGGCACGCCTTGTCATTACCGCCAATCACGAGGCGGTCAGGGCGGCCGAGGATGCCGCCCCCGCCATTGCTCGGGCGGTGGATGCCATTGCCGATGCCTTTGAAAACGGCCATCGTCTGATTTACGTGGGAGCCGGCACATCGGGGCGTCTTGGCGTGATCGACGCCGCCGAATGTCCGCCGACCTTTGGCGTCCCCTACGACATGGTCAGCGGCATCATTGCCGGCGGTAAGGAACGGATGTTCCGGGCAGGCGAGAACGAGGAGGACAAATACGAAAACGGCTGTCAAGCCATCAAGGCGCACGGCATCACCGCAGGCGACGTGGTCGTAGGCATCTCGGCGGCAGGCAACGCGGCGTATGTGGTGGGAGCTCTTGAGGAAGCCCAAAAAGCGGGCTGTGTCACCGTGGGACTCACCTGCAACGACGGCACTGCAGTCCTGCGCGTTGCCGACATCCCCATCCTGACCGACACGGGTGCAGAGGTTCTGACCGGCTCTACCCGTCTGAAGGCGGGCACAGCGCAAAAAATCGTTTTAAACACGCTGACCACCTGCGCCATGGCCAAAACGGGTAAGGTGTACGAAAACATGATGATCAACCTCTCCCCCTCCAACGAAAAGCTGAAAAAACGGGTGATCCGCATCGTGACCGAAATTTTGCAGTGCGAGGAAGAAGAGGCAATAAAACGATTGAACGACAATCAATGGAAGATCAGAAACGCCGTGGAAGCGGCGGGAAAGGAGACGCCAAAATGCTAACAAGCGAAATTCAAGTAAAGAATGGTGTCCCTCGGCTTTTGATCAACGGAATTTCTGTTCCCGCAATGGCTTATACGACGTATTTTGAGGAAAGGAGCAGATATGAGGATTTTATCAAGGCGGGCTATCGTATTTTTTTTGTAAACATCTCCTTTACCACTGCCCCGATCAATAGCACAACCGGATTTACCCCGTTTCGTGTAGGCGTTTTTGAAGATCCTCAAGCCCCCGATTATTCGGAATTTGAGGATGCGGTACGCAAGATCCTTCGTGCCTGCCCCGATGCCATCATTTTTCCGCGCATCTATGTCAGCATGCCGAAATGGTGGGTGGATACACATCCCGATGATGTCACACTCACCCCCAAGGGAGGATACCGCGAGGCGCTGTTTTCAGAGGCCTTCCGCAAGGACGGCGCAGCATTGCTTGTCCGTTTGGTACAGCATATACAAGGCTCGGATTATGCAAGCCGTGTCGGTGGCTGGCAGCTCTGCGGCGGATTGACGCAGGAATGGTTTCATCACGACTATAACGGAAGCCTTGGCAATGCTGCACGGGAATCGTACCGCCGTTGGGTCAAGGAATCCTTTGGTGAAAATGGGGCAACACTCCCCAAAGGCGAGGATTTCCTTTACAACGGTCAAAGCCGCAACGAATGCGAAAACGCAAGACGGTATGCCGTTTTTTGTAACCTCGGTGTTGCCCAAACATTGGAGCTTTTCGCCCGGACCGTAAAAGAGCTTACGCATCACAAGCAGATCGTGGGGGCCTTTTACGGCTATTCCTACGAATCCAACCATACCGTTATTTTCGGCTCTCACGCCCTGCGCGCTCTACTGGATTCCCCCAATCTCGATTTCTTTTCCTCCCCCAACGCCTATACCCAAAACCGTGCCTTTGGCATCGATTGGGCAGATATGATCCCCGTGGATTCGGTCAAGCACCACGGCAAGCTTTGCTTTATCGAGTGTGATATCAGAACCTATCTGACCACAAGCATCCAGGAGGCCCGCCCAAAGGTATACCCCGACGATATCTACCGTATGAAAAACGGACAGTCGGTGTGGGCAGGCCCTCCTACCGCGGCGCTTTCCCGCGAGGCTCTCAGAAAAAGCTTTGCGCACCAGATCACAAAGGCCTCCGCCATCTGGTGGTTTGATATGTGGGGCGGTTGGTATGACGACCCGATGCTAATGGATGAGCTTGTGAAAATGAAAGAAATCTACGATAAGGAGCCGACAAACAAAGGAGATTTTCCGTCGCCCGAGGTGGTATTCTTTGCCGACGAGCGGGGCTATGCCAACCTGTTCAGCCAATCACCGCATTTAAAGGGGATCACCAAAACGCGCACCGCCATGGGAAACACGGGCGTCCCTTATGACTGTTGTATGGTCGAGGATGCGGATGCCGTCTTACCAAAATACAAGGCGGCAGTATTTGTTATGCCTGTTCCTTCGAAAGCGGGTAAACACGCGATGGAGCTTTGCGGGGAAATGGGGATTCCGTATTTGAGCGCAACCGCCGATCATTTTGAGCTGACAACCGATGAAATACAAGCATTTTACAAAAGCAACGGTATCCATCTTTATACCGATGAAAATGATGTGGTTTACCTTGGGAACGGCTATATCGGCCTTCACTCCGCCACAGGCGGCGTCAAGCGCTTGCATTTGCCCGAACCCTATACCGTAACGCCCGTATTCGGCACGGATCTTTCCACACAAACCACCGATACCATAGAGTTTGAGTTAAAGAAAAACGCGGCCGCACTTTTCACTGTTTCGCCGTAAATTCTCCCAAAACAGGCCACCGCCTCATATGAGGCGGCGGCCTTGTGTTATTTCTGGTTTAGCTTGATAATGGCATACGCCGTGGCGGGGGGCAGGTGGATCTCGCAGGTACCCTCGCCATATGTGACCTTGGCCGTGCCCTCACCAAAGGGGAGAAATACCTCGGCTTGCAACTCGGTGCGAAGAACGATCCGCTCGGACACGCCTATGGGCGTGACCTTGTTCACAAAATTCACGCGACTCCGGTGGAAACGCATCTCATCCAGCTTGTGGTCGATATCGGTGTCGTAATCCGCAGCGAGAAAATGCATGATATACGCATCGTCCGATCGGAACGTGGTGGTCAGGTATCCTGCACAGGTCACAAGCTCAATGGGCATTTTTCGCGCAAAGCGGCCTGCAAGCGCCAGGAGGGACTCTTTGATCGCCCCGTCGGAAACCCTGTGTGGATTATAATACAGTCCTCTCCCCACCTCACGCCACTGGTTCGGCTCGGACGATTCATCCAACGTCGTGTTTGTCGTCCATTCCGCGTATTTGTGCCATACGCCATTTGCGATCGTGCAGAAAAAATCTTCGGGCCTTTCGATCCCCGGTCTCGTGGGCAACACCCACTTGCTTTCGCACGGCGCCAATGCCGAGGGGCCACAGGCCAGCACCACGCCGCCGTTTGCCATATATTCCGCAAGGCGTTTCTTTTCCTCATCCGTCATCAGCGCAACGCTTGACAGAATGATAACGGGATAGTCGCTTGTATCGGTGGGAAGGTGCAAAGCAGTATGGGCGCTGATGCCTGCCGCAAAAAGCGTGCGAAGGGTGTGCGAATAATCGCGGTAATAACCCTTGCTGAGATTGCCGAAAAAGGAATTATTGCGCGTTTGATACGAAAAGAACACGCCTACCTGCGCAAGCTGCTCACCCCCAAAGAGATCGGGATGTTTTTTTTCAAAGGTGTATGCCTCCCGTACCAGCTCGGGCTCGTCGGGGAGCTCCTTTAGCACATGGTCGGGTAGTCCCAGCCGCGCCTTCAGCGTAGAAAAGCAGCAATCGGTATCCAGCACCTTATTCACGGCCCAGATGATGTTAGCGGAGGGCTTTGAAAAGCCATAGCCCGTGGAAAAGGAACGGATTCCGTTTTCTCTTGCCACTGCTTGGTGATGAGAAAAGCCAACCATTCGCTCGGCAACGGATGTGTTGGCGGTAACGGGATCGTGCTTATAGGGGGGCGTGTTGCCGCTCATTTCCATATGCACGTAATTACTTCCCCCCGCAATGAAACGGCTTGCATCGGAGGCGGAGCCGTTGACGCCGTTGCTTGCACTGTTCGAGCCGCAGGTGGTCACGGGAAAATTCGCAGGCAGATGGGGGATCAGCTTCTCAAAAAATTCCTTTCCCGATTCATACCGCAGATCGATCCACTGGCGCCATGCGGGATTTTCCCAATTTCCCCAAAAGCCGCGATCCTCGATAGGCGGAAGCTCAACGCCTGTTCTGCGCTTCAGCTCCGCCCTGCAATGGGGGCAGGCGCAGGATTTGTAATGCATATAGTGCACGGGATCTTCTGCGGCCAGTCCATCAATACCTGTATCAGCTACAAGCTTTTTTGCATAATCACAATAGGCCTCGATAAAATCGGGGTTCCGATAGCAAAAGCCCTCGGAGGCATATTGCGGATAATACAGAACGCTTCTGTCCCGCACGTCGATCATGCGCCAATCGTTGAGACGCTTGCCCTTGTATTCCCATGTGGCGGCCGCCTCACGGGAGGGAGAGAACGGAATATGCGGGCCGCTGTGCAGCATCACATGGCGCATCTGCTCCCGCGTATCGTAGCGATGGATCAGATTGACGGAGTGTCGGTCGTAAAGCTCAATGCCATATTTGTGCAGCTCCTCACAGGTAGCGGCAATATGGTCGTGAAGCAGGGTGAAATAAGGGAGATAATCCCATCGGAAATGGGCACCGAACAAAATAGCGGTCGTCACGTTGGCCTTGGCCGCCTCTTCTGCTCTGCGCTTGATCTTGTCCTCGATATCCACGCTGGGCCAGTTCAGATCCTCCCAGGTGAGCCACCAGTTGATGAGGCGCCTTGGCTTTGTGTGATGCATTTCTTGGGTCATGATCCAAATCTCCTCCTCAAGTTACCTAACAGATGTCTCAATTATAGCACGAGCCTTATTTCTTTTGCATCGTTATATCTTACTTTATTTTGTCACGATCTTACGATTCACAAGGCTCACGCCATAATCCTTCGGCGCCACGCCCACGGCTCTTTTGAACTCTCTGCTGAAATAGGCAGTGTCGTTAAAGCCCGCGAGCATGGCGGCATCGGTGACCGAATACTCCCCCGAGCGCAGCAGCTCCCTGGCATAGCCGATGCGCAGATTGCGCATATAGACGGCGGGAGATACCGAAAAGGCATTTTGAAAGAGCTTGCGCAAATAGGGCTCGCTGATCTTGCAAAGCGACGCCAAATGAGAAAGCGAGATCTGCTCCTTGGTATAGTTTTCGTTGATATAGTCCAGCGCGGGCGCGATCCTCTCCAGCGTTCGGTGCTTCGAGGAATAGCTCGACATTTCCTTTTTGATGATCCTGATGATCTTATACAGATCCCCAAAGCATTCCTCGCAATAGCCGATATCCTTTTTTCGCCATGCATTGGCCGCTCTTGAAAACAGAGAGAGCATCTCGTCCCTTCCCTTGATACGCATAACAAAGGGCTTGTTTTTACTGCCGTCTGAAAGCGTTAAAAAATTGATGGCATAAATGCCTCTTTCCTCGGAATTTTTTTCCATATGCCTTTCCGCCGTGTATCTTGTCCCCTTGGGCAGATAAATGCAATCCCCCGAACGGCAGGTCAGCACCTCGCCCGTTTCAAAACGATAGGTTGACCAGCAATCCACGTTAAACACCAATCCATGGGTGGTTCTGTACTTTTGTATCGGTGTTCCCTTTTCCTTGGGGAAAAAAACTGCCAGTACGATCTCGGATACCACGATCTCATCCTGCAAAAAATCCATAGCCATCACCTCACCCCTATTATAATAAATAGTTTCGAATCAGTCAAGTCGATCGAATAATTCTTGTCATCAAAGGCGCGCTCGGATAAAATGGTAACAATACAGGTTGGAGGGTGAATACCATGCTCTTGCATTTTGATTCCCAAAAAAATAGTTTAGACGGCCAGTTTGAAATGCCCCATTGGATCACTGACAGCGGTTTATCGACAGACGAATTGGAAAGTCTTGTATCGGAGCTTGAGCAGGCCTATGCTTCCAAGGCCATCATCAAGGCCAAAACCCTTGCATTGCTGGCCGACAAGGCTCAGATTGCCATTGATGCCGACGACATATTTCAGGATAAGCTGATGGGTAGCGGCATCATGAAAAGCCAGCGCAAGCGCTGGGAAAACGAGGCCAAGGAGCGCTATCTTGCCACGGAAACGGCAGAAATGCGACGCGCCTGGAAGGAGTTTGGCGCATATAAGGGCGAGGCGGATTACGGTCATACCTCCCCCAACACCCGCCTTTTGCTGTCGGTGGGTCTCACAGGCCTTTTGGAGCGGGTAGAGATCGCCTCTCAAAAAGAGGGCCTTTCTCAAAAGCAAAAGGATTTTTACGAATCCTGCAGGATCGTGCTGAACGCCGTGATCACGGTGGCCGGGCGACTGGCCGAGGCGATCCGACCCTACAACGTGGAGAACAGCAAAGCGCTCCTTAGCATTGCAAGCGGCAAACCGCAAAACAGCTATGAGGCCATGCAGCTGCTGATTCTCTACTTTTTCATGCACGAATACATCGGGGGCACCAGAGTCAGAACCCTTGGACGATTGGATGTTCTGCTATATCCGTTTTATAAAAATGATACGGAAAACGGCGTCTATACCAAAGCCGAGATCAAGGAAATGCTCAAATTCTTCCTCTACAAATTCTGGGTGGCGAAGGTCCCCTTTGATCTCCCCTTCTGCCTTGGCGGTATCGACGCCGACGGGAACGAGGTCACCAACGAGATCTCCTATCTGATCGTGGAAACCTACAATGAGCTGAACATCTACAGCCCCAAGATTCACATCCGTGTGTCCGAAAAAACACCTGCGGATTTTGTAAAGCTGGTGCTTTCCTGCATCCGCGGCGGAAATTCCAGCTTTGTATTCGTCAATGACAGGATCGCCATTAAGTCCTTGATGAATGTGAGCATTGAGGAGCGGGATGCCCGCGATTACGTGCCCATCGGCTGCTACGAGCCCGCCGTGTGGGGCGTGGAGATCGGCTGTACGGGCAACGGCGGTGTGAATCTGCCCAAGGCAGTGGAGCTGGTATTCAACAACGGCAGAGATCTGAAAAGCGGCGCACTGTGCGGAGTGGAAACGGGAAAGATCGACTCCTTTGAAGCATTTGTGAGCGCCGTTAAAAAGCAGATTGCCTATATGACCCGGCGGGCGATGGACTATGTCTGTAAAATCGAACGGCATTATGATGAGATCAACCCCGATCCCCTGCTCTCCTGCCAGTATGAGCACAGCGTGGCGCAGGGCGTGGACGTGTACGAGGGCGGAGCCAAATACAACAACAGCTCTCTGTATTTCTACTCCATTGCCAGTCTGACCGATGCGATCTGTGCCGTTAAAAAGCTGATTTTTGAGCAAAAACGCTATACGTTTGACGAATTCGGCGACATCCTGCGCGCAAACTGGCAGGGGCACGAGCGCGAAAGAGCTATCGCTCTGCGCCTTTCGGAAAAATACGGAAACAACAACCCGACGGCAGATGCGATTGCCGTGGAGTTTTCGGATTTCTGCGCCGCGCTCATCAACAACAAGCCCAACGGGCGGGACGGTGTCTTTAAGGCCGCACTGTTCTCGGTGGACCATTACCTCCCTATCAGTAAAAGAACCATGGCCACCCCCGACGGGCGCTTAGCGGGTGAGCCTCTTTCCAAAAATCTGTGCGCCGTCACCGCTATGGATAAGCACGGCGTGACCGCTCTGATCAATTCGGTCACCAAGATGGATCACGCCAAGTTTCCCACCGGCTCGGTGCTGGATATCGTGCTCCACCCGTCGGCAGTGTCGGGTGAGGACGGCCTCGAGGCCTTCTACGGGATCCTGATGACCTATATGCGCAAGGGCGGGTTCGCCATGCACGGTAACGTCTTTCTTGCAGAAGATCTGAAAAAAGCACAGGCGGAGCCCGAAAAATACCAAAATCTGCAGGTCCGCGTTTGCGGCTGGAACGCCTATTTCGTCAATCTCTCCAAGGTGGAGCAGGATGCGTTCATCCGCCAGGCGGAGAATAGCCTTTGATAAAGGAGTCACCATATGCACTGTAATATCATTTGTGCCGCGTCCGACACGCCACAGGAGCTGAAAAGCAAAGCTGATTTTATATGCGAGGCATCAGATGCCCGTCCCACACTGCAAAAAGCCATTGACGAGGCAGACCGATTGGGGGTCAGCTGCGTATTACTGAAGGGGACCTATGAGATTAACTCCTGCAGTGAGCGAAGCAACAGGGGTGCGATCTGCTTTTACAACCCCGCACCTCCTGCATTTCTCTACCAAAATTTCACACGTTATTCGGTATTGGAGGGCGTCAAGCCGCCGTTCGGCTTCCGCGACGGCGCCATCATCACACTGGGAAAGGCATTTTACGATTCCCTGCCCGAGGATGAGGAATTTTCGGTATTCTATCGGACGGAACCAATCCTTATTCACACGGAATGATTCTGCGAAATCTGGGCGTTCAGCTTCCCGCAAGCAACAAGCCCATTGTCGTATTCGACGGTCGTTACTCGGCAGGACTCCGCTACGAGGACTGCTGGGCATCCTGCGTCGATTTGGACCGCTACAACCCCGCAACCGCAGAAGGAGTTTCCCTCCCGCACCCGCGCTCAACCGCTTTCCGTGGATGTCACGGCTCTAATAATTACACCACGGAGTGGAAAAATCTCGCGGCGATCGGCTTCGGCACAGGCTTTGACATCGGCGGCGAGCACGTCTTTTGCGAAAGCCTCTCCGCCTATCACGGCATCTATGGCTTTGCCTTTGACTGCTACAAGGGAAAGCGCTCGATCGACGATCCCGACGACGCCCGTGCCTTCGGCGTCAGCATTTATCCCATCGTATGCATCAATCTGTTGGACGAGCATAATGTGCACATGCCACGCTTCGGAAACGCCAGCCACAACGGCAAAACAAGAGACGGATGGCACAAATCCGTCACGATCATCGGAATGAACCTACAATGGCCCAACACCTGCCCCGGGCATACCGACCGAGGCGCCCCCGACTTTTTGGAAGGGCGGCATCGGGCCACGGAGACCCAAGCGGGCATCTGGCACGGATCGATCGAATATGTGATCGACCATTCCACCGAGGGGCACGGTGTCAATATTTGTGACGAACCGTTTTTTGAGGAGGGACACGGCAGCAATATTTGCGCAAGAAATCTGCGCAAAGAAAATTCTCTCTATCCTTTTTTGAAGTGATCTTCAAAAAAGGATACGTCGCCGCTTCGGAGTGACATTCTCCTCTGATCAATAGCTTTGGGGCGAGCACCCTACTCTTTTGGTGAACTTGATCGTTACACACCGGTCTTGGAGGAAGAAAAATGAAAGCAAGAATTTTTGAGATCAAGCGTTTCGCCGTCCACGACGGCGACGGCATTCGCACCACCGTGTTTTTCAAGGGCTGTCCCTTAAAGTGCGTCTGGTGTCACAACCCCGAGGGGATCGGCGCTCACCCACAGCTGGCTTATTATGACAATAAGTGCATCGGATGCGGGGAATGCGTGCGGGTCTGCCCCACCAATGCACAGAATATCGCAAACGGTGTGCATTTTTTTGATCGCACCGGGTGTCTGGCCTGCGGTAAATGTACCGAAAGCTGCCTTGGAGATGCGCTCAAGCTTTACGGCAAGGAAATGACCGTAGCGGAATTGCTCCCCCTCCTTTTGGAGGATCAGGATTTTTATGAGAACTCGGGGGGCGGCGTCACCCTATCGGGGGGCGAATGCCTGATGCAGGCCGATTTCTGCGCCGAGCTTTTGAAGCAATTGAAGGAGTACGGCATCCACACGGCGGTGGACACCTGCGGCTTTGTGACAAAGGAAGCGTTGGATCGGGTCATTCCCTTTACCGATATCTTCCTTTACGACATCAAGGCCCGGGACGAGGATGTACATATCAAGTGCACCGGGCAATCCAACAAGCGGATCCTTGAAAACCTCCGCTATCTGGATGCGCTGGGCAAAAGTATCGAAATACGCATACCGTATGTGCCCCAATGGAATGACGATCAGATCGAAAAGATCGCGCACCTTCTCTCCGATCTCAAGCATATCACAAAAATCCGCGTGCTGTCCTATCACAATTACGCTGGCTCCAAATACGCATCACTGGATATGGAAAATACACTTCCCTCCCTTTTGCCGAGTGACGAAGAAACGGAAAAAGCAAGACAAATCCTAAAAGACATGACAAATTTTTCCGTATCCACCTGATCGCATTTCTTTCATCGGGATATGAGGGTAAAACGGCACCGTCAGACGATTCTGTCTGACGGTGCCGTTTTTTATTGACGTTTTTTGATCACAACGATGGCAATACCCGCCGATAAGACAACACAGACGGTTACGATCACAATGATGACAATTACCATTTTTGGGGCCGCATCGCCGCTTTGATCCTGCTCACCGCCATCGGTGGTATCGGTATCACCGTTTTCGGGCGACGCATCGTTCGATTCTTCCTTTACCGTAATCTGAAAGCTTGTTGCCGCACGGCCGTATCTGACCGTGATCTGCTGTGTGCCGACCTCGGTCAGAACACAAGGATCGCAGATGAATCCCGTAGTGATCTCCTCACCGCCGCGCATCAGCTTCAAGCCGTCGGTATCAAGGCTTTCGCCAAGCTTGTATTCCAGCTTGCTCGGCAAGGCCGCCACACTCAGCGCCGGTATCACCCGCCACCGCATACAAACTGAAATGCTCGGTCTCAAACACCAGATAATTTCCCTCCACGCGGGCCTCAAGTGGCATCCAGTAGCCGTCCTCCTCCTGCCTGTATACGGTGCAGGTATCCCTCTTCATACCGTCGGGGATCGGAATGTAGACCTTCACGGTGCCGTCGGGCTGTACCGTCCCATCATTTTTCACAAAGCAGATATTATACAGTGTATGGGCTCCGTTCTCCTTTGCAAAGAGACCTCCCGCCGCACTCGCCTCGTCGATTCTGAACACCTGCAGTACCGCCTCGGCATCCACATTTCCCCCTGTGTGCACCACAACGCCCTGGGGGTTAATGTAACCGTTTTCGATCGAGGTGTATACCGTAACATAAGGGTCGTCCAGTGCCGTCAGAAATTGAAGGAGCTGCAGACCGAATTGATTGAGCTTGCTCATCTGAAAGCATGTCTCCAGTGCCTTTCCCACGGGGCCGGAAAACTTTTCAAAGATCTTCTCGCCGCCGCCAAAAACGGCCTCGCCCGCCCTTTTCCAATCAAAATGTATCTGCCGCAGTACATCCTCAAAGGAGTTGAACAGATTTCTTGCCGATTCGCCCAGCAGATCCACCGTCACATCCTTGCCCAGCTTGACCAGATCCTCCTTAAAGGTGCCGCCCAACAGCTTGGCAAACTCTTTTTTCAACGTATGATCCTTTTTAAAGCTCTTTTTGAGCAGCTCGTAAAAATCTCCCGGCTCCACCGGCTTTTCCGGTGCTTCAACGGGAGACATCAAAGCAACGGCAGCATTATACAGCATATCAAACAGATTATAAAGGGAAACGCCGATCGATTCCCGCATATTGTTGCTTATGGTAAAATAACCGCCTGCGGGCACCTCAAATTTGACCTGAGTCTTTTTGGAATAGGCCTTTTGCTCATAGGAAAACATCTTGCCGTCGATCGCATCCATGCCCAAGGCAATGATTTGCTCGCCCACATTCCACAGGCTTGACATATCGGTAAATTTATCAATGGGTACGCTGTTGACCCACTCCCCGTTGGCATCAAAGATATCCACCGCAGCAATATGGTATTTGGTGTTATAGGCATCAAACGAAACGGCGTATGAGCCGTCCTCGTCCCGTGCTGACCGATAGTGATTCACATAAAGACCGTTGAGGTTATAGATATTGGTCTCAATATCCTGATCCCACTCACAGGCGGGATAAAAGATCGGCATATTTTCTATATCGTAGGAGTAAGACTTGGCAAACACATCATACACCCTGATCAGCATCACCATCGAGGCTCCCGTTTCTGTGTCGGTCACCGCCAGATAGGTGTAGCCCTCCTGCAGACCCTTTACATCCAGCACATAGCCATAATCGGTCTTGGTATATTTGGAAAGAGAGATCACCGTGGGATCGCTGACCGTCACCGCCATTTTCTTCCACAGACCGTCGGTTTTTCCGTCCTTGACCGCTCCGAATGCCATCCGCATGCTGCTGCCCGTTTTGACACAGAGAGATTTTTCTGTGGAGAACACGGCAATGGAGGTCTCCACCTCCAGGCTACCCTCTCCCGTTACAGTCACGGCACAGCTTGCCGTGCGCCCGTTGGAGAGCTGTGCGGTGATCACCGCCTCCCCCGCCGATGCACCCGTCACGGTGGCAGTCGCGTAGCCATCTCCGCTCTCTCCCCAATTTTCTCCCTTGATTCTGGCCACATTGGGGTCACTGCTGCTCCACAGAATATCCGCATCGCTCCCGGCAAGGGCGCCTGTGACATCCTTGACCGTCACACGGAGCTCCTGCGTGCCGCAGGCCTCTACCTCGATCGCGTCATTGACAAATTCGATACGGTAACCGTTATCCTGTGCTCCCCGTTGCGCCAGGGCCTCACCAACCTTCATATATTCGGTATCAAACAATACGGTATAATCCCCCCAGACGTTGCCCGACAGCTGATCTCCGATCAGCCTGACATGCCGCAGATCGGCCATCCGGTAGGTGTCGTGTTGGATCCATTGCTCCCTCACAAAATCAAAGGTGCCGGTATACATATCATAGTCGACAGACATGACATACAAGCCCTCCTCAATACCGCTGTCGGCGGTCATGGGGAAAAAGTTGAACAACGCCACATAAGAGGAGGTTACAGAGGCAATGATCTGTCTGACATCCTCTGCCACAAAGATCTGCTGTGGCGTCCCATCGGCATCCACACTGCAAAAGGAGGCAATATGGGCATATTTTTGAAGCAAGGCGGTATTTCCCAATAATTGCTGTCTGTCATAAACAGAGAGCGTCAGACCCGTCTGCCCCTGCGGAGCCGTATAGGAGCCGTCGTACACGCCGAGAATGGATCGATAGGCCCGGTCCTTGTTGTCTGCCGCCTCTGAGAGCCTACTGCAAAATTCCTGATACGACATGCTCACAACATAGATCCGCCCCAGATTGTCATACACGTTGACATTGCTTGCAACCACATGTTGGACATAATCCTCCGGGGGCTCATAGCTGTGAAGGATCTGCCACTCCCCCTCGACCAAGGAATAAGCGGCATAAGACTCCACCGTCACAGGCTCCAGCGTTTTCAAGTAGCTGCCCCAGGATAACTGTAGCTCCTGCCCCTCTGCCAGATCGATCTCGGCTGTCATCAGCACCGGCCAATCCCGAGCTTCGTCATAGAATATGACCCAGTACGGGTCGGAATTGGGATATTCCGGTATGCCGTCCAAGGCCGACGCCGCCACAGGGACACCCGCCGCCGCAAAAACGGTCAATATCATGAGGATGGCAAGGATTGCCGTCAAAATACGTTTCATAGTCTCCTCCCACGCTGAACATGCGCAATCAATGTGCGTTACTTTGCCTCAATACCGTTACTTTCCTGCGGCCGCATCAGGTCGGCCAGGGTGATGCCATCAAAATACCGATTGGTCATCTCATGAAAATTTTTCCACATGGTAAAGGTGCGGCACTCGGCCACCCGTTCGCAGACAGCGGCACCGCACTCCAGACATGCCACAGGGGCAAGATCTCCTTCGGTCAGGCGCAAAATCTCTCCCACCTTGATCTCCTTTGGTCCACGGGGCAGGCGGTAGCCGCCACCCTTGCCCTGAACGCCCTCCACCAGACCGTTTTTGGAGAGCACGGGAATGATCTGCTCCAGGTATTTGAGGGATATTCCCTGGTCGGCGGCAATTTCCTTCATGGGGATCAAGCCGTCGCTCTGTCGTTCCGCCAGGTCGATCATGACCCGCAGGGCATATCGGCCTCTGGTTGAAATCATCATAGCAGTTACCTCATTCATTCTTTTTCTATATTCTATCATCAAAGGGGAAAGAAAGTCAAGTCCGTGTTTGCATTGGTCTGTCAATTCAAGCACAAAAGCAAGCACCGTGTCCCTGCGTGATGGTCTGTTAAGGACATCTCGCTATGACTCCTGTGCTTGCTTTTGCTTTCATCATTCTTTTGCAATATCGCCGTCGATACAGTGGATGGTATAGGCACCGGTCTCGATATTCCATTCGTAACCCTTGTAGATCTCCTCCCACCGGGCCTTGGTGCCCTTGAAATGGATATCGGTCAGTGCGGTGCATTCGCTGAACATATGATGCCCGATATTCTTAAGGCTTTCCGGCAGTGTTACACTTGTCAGATTGGTGCACTCGGAGAACAGATACCCCTCCATATCGGTGACACCGTCCGGGATCACAATGCTGATCAGCGACGGGCAGGCCACAAACATATTGCCGGGGATGGTCTTGATCCCTGCCGGGAAGGTGATGCCGGTCAGCTTCTCACAGCCAAGGAACACGCAGTCGCCGATCACGGTCACGTGATCGGGTATCACCACCTGCGTGAGACCGTTACAGTAGGAAAAGGCATAGTCACCGATCTGCTTCGTGTCGGGGTGTACCTCAAAGGAGGTGATCTCGGTATCGATCGCCTCGTAGAGATACAGGTAAGGGTTAGAAGCGGTTCCGATATATTTGCAGTTCCCATAGGTGGCATGGTTCAGCATGGTCTTACCGCCAAACAGATTGCCGGACAGCTCGATAGCGCTTTCGGGGAGGGTGAAGTTAGTCAAGCTCTGACAGCCCGAGAGAGCATTGTCGCTGATTCTTGTCACAGCATCCCCCAGTGTGAGGGTGGAAAGCCCCGTGCAATAGTAGAACGCGCCCTCGGTGAGCAGGGTCACGCTGTCGGGGACCGTAACCTCGGTCAGTGCCGAACAGCCGCTAAAGGCATAACTGCCGATGAATCGGGTGGAGGCATGAATATTGACCGTGGTGATCTCTTTATTTACAGCCTTGTGCAAATACAGATAAGGATTGGTGGCATTGCCGACATAGGCGGCATTGTCGTAGGTCGTGGTGACCAACGCATAGCAAGCCTCAAACACGGTATCACCGATATCGGTCAGGGTGTTGGGGAGCGTCACATTCTTCAGCGCCTCACAGCCCCAGAAGATATCGTCGTCCATGGTGGTCAGCCCCTCTGCAACAGTCACATCGGTCAGAGCCCCGCAATTCTTAAAGGCGGCGAACTCAATGCGCTTTACGGTACTGCCGACGGTCACGCTTGTCAGCGCCGTGCAATTCTCAAAGGCATAAGGAGCAACGCTTTCCACACCCTCGCCCAAGGTCACGGTCTTGATCTGCGTACTCCCCCTGAAGGCCGCATAATTCACAGCGGTCACGGACAGGCCCTGATAGGTGCTGATCACGATATCGCTTTCCGTGCAGGTGCCGATGCCCGTCACGGTATAGCTCTTCGCATCGCTGTTCAATCTGTAGGCCAGTCCCTCGGTGCCGGGAACCGGCGTGGCGGGCGTGCCTTTCTCCTGATCGTCATCACCCTCGTCGCCGCCGTTTTGATCGCCGCCGTTTTCGGTATCACCGTTCTCGGTATCGTTGTTGATTTGAGGCTTCTGTGTGCTGTCACAGGCGACCAGTACGGTCAAAAGCATCATCCAAGCAAGCATCAAGGCCAATAGCTTTTTCATTGTCACCGTCTCCTATTCTTGTTGTCATTCATCCCTTCAACGGATCCTTTGGTATCTACATTATATCGCCTTCCGGGAGCCTTGTCAATGATTGTCGAATGTTTTTTCCGTCACGAACTGCATATCCCACCTGAAAAGGGTAAAAATAGAAGCAACACGAAAAAAAGGAGTGACACAATATGCCCAAGAGCAATCATAACATTTTTGTAAAATTGAAAGAGGATAAAGGTGCCCGTGCCATTGCCATCACTGTGACCGCGATGCTGCTGGTGCTGACCGCCATTATTATCACCACCGTGATCGCCAACCGCGCCGCCAAGAACGATCTGCCCGATGACCCCTACAGTGAGCCCGCCGGTGTGACCGATCCCGACGACAGCGAGGCTCCCGACGATGCTCAGCAGCCTCAGGGCCCCGACGCCTCCGACACGCCCACGCCCCCTGCCGATGAGACCGATACCGATGTATTGCCCTCTCGCTTCCTGCTGCCCGTTTCCGGCGTTCTGCAAAAAAAGCACAATGCCGATATGCAGGTCTTTTCCGACACCATGTGCGACTATCGCGTGCATCTGGGCATTGACATCGGCACCGTAGAGGGTGCCTCGGTCTGCGCCATGGCAGACGGTGTCATCTCTCAGGTCTGGGAGGACGTCTCTATGGGCCATTGTATTGCCGTGGCCCACGGCGGCAATGCTTATACCATTTATAAGAACCTCTCTTCCGATCTGCCCGAAAACGTGAAGATCGGCACCGCCGTCAAGGCCGGCGATGTGATCGGCACCGTGGGCGAATCGGCCATGGTCGAGGTGGCGGACGAGCCCCATCTCCATCTGGAAATGACAGTGAACGGCTTACAGGTGGATCCCACCGACTATCTGGATGCGGATGCCATGGCCACCCTGAATGAGGATACCAATTACGAGGATGCATCGTAAAGATACTGCGTGAGCATCGATTCATCTGTAAAAACAGGCAGAGCAAGAACAAAAGGATTTTGTTCTTGCTCTGCCTGCTCTTACTTTATCAGAGCTTTTCTCTTAACGTATTCATTTTTTGATTACCGTATCCTCATTGTAATCGATCCGCTTTTCATCGATCAGATCAAACAGGCAAGGGAGGATATTGTCATAATCGATACCGTTTTTGCCAAGGATCAGCGTGGTATCGTACGTATCCTGTACGAAAATATATTTCACCGATGCAAGATCATGGGCAATATAGTAATCCACGCGCAGATGATACCAGCTGTTGTTCTGCTGCCCCTCCTTGGTCATATACTGAAAATCCTTGATAAAGGTGGGCCACCAGAGGATCTTGGGACTTACCACATCGTAAAACAGCCGCTTGGGACCCACCCAGCCGTGATGGGCAACGGTCATCATTTCCGTCTGCAGATAACTGCCGTACATGGCCAGCATATTTTTGCCTGTATAACGGTTCATATCGCCCGTGCTGAGCAAGCCTACCGGCACGCCGATCTCATTTCCCTTCCCGTCCATATGGCGCAGATCGATCCGCAGAACGGTAGAGGATTCATTATAATAATCCAGCATGAAGGGGTGCATATCCTCATGAGTATAAAGCACCTCAAAGGCCGCATTGCGCAGATAAAATCTGTCGCCCGAATGCAGCTTGACGCAATTGACCCGCTGGGCAAAATCACCCAGCAGAGATTCCCAGGTCTGCACGGGAACCACCCCGCACACATTGAAATGCTCGGACTCAGACATCAGATTGGCAAAGAAGTATTCAAAGCGCAAGGGGTACTGGGGATCGCTGTATCTTCGACAGAAGGCCTTCAAAGTGCCGATATGGTCATCATGCGCATGGGTCAGCAGCCAACCTGCGATCACGATGGGATCCTCGCCAGTGGGCTTGTGACCGTGGGTCCGCTCATACAGCTTGTTCAATACATTCCACAGATAATAGTCGGTGCCGATGGTGCCCCGATTCTGTCCGCCGTCCACAATGAAAAAGCTCCCGTCCTCCAGGGTCAGCACATAAAAATTGCCCAGCACCGATTTGGCGGGTCTGTCCTGCTCCACCGAGGTCAGCATGGTATCGGTCAGTCTTGTGTAGATCTGCCGCGGCTCCAGCTCCCTCTTGCCGATCAGGCAAACCGAGGAAAGAGGCGCCGAGACCACCCGCAGATTTTTGGGCCAGAGGCGGATGTCATAGTCCTGCGCATGCGGGAACAGGGCCAGCGTCACATGAAGGGTAACGCCCTGCTCACGATTCACATAAGTGGAAAACAGGTTACCCTCAATGTCGTTTTCACTGTACAGGGTATACCCGCTCTCGGTCAGCTTTTTGCAATACGTACGATAATTTTTGGCTGTAACACCTTCTCCGAGATAGATATATTCCAGCGAATCGTCATGTACATCCACCGTCTCGGAAAGAGTCAGCCCCCTGGCCTCCGGCTTTGGAAAGTCGGTGACCCAATTGGTCTCAAAGGAATACCGATCGGTCAGAAATGCTGGCAGATAATAGGTCTTATACCCTTTGGCATCGGTTACAAAGGAATCGCGCAAAACCGTTGCAAAAAGCCCATAGGCCTTCATCAGTGCCGTATCATTCCATGCCAGCACCATGATATTTTTGTCATCGGTAAAAATACCGTATTCGTTCACGGCCAGCTCCGAAAGGATCTCCTGTACCCGCTCGCGGTCGGTATTTCCCATCAGGAGCTCCCGCTGTGCCGAGTCCACATCGGGGATCACGGATACCGAGGTGGCCTCGCATCCGGTCAGCTTGACCAGCAGCTCCCCGATACGGTTGCAGGCATGGACCGCAAAATCCACCTGGTCGGGGTTCTGCTCCCGGTTGCCGGGGCCATGAGGCTCGGGGCAGTTGCCGCCGTCATCATCCAGATCGTTGTCATAGACCAGGGCATAATTGCAGAGCTCATCATCAGCCAGAGACAGCATGGTCAGTTCTTGGCACACGGTGCACACGGGCAGTGTGATCACCGTCCCCGTTGCACCCGTGAGCCATTGCTCGGTGAAATGCTTCAAGCCCAGCTGTGTCAGATAATTGGTGGTGCCGCAAATGACGATCTTGTCGTCCGTTACCCGAACGATACAGCCCGCGCCCTTTATCTCTTGCTTGGCCGCATCGCTTTCGGCACGGCCCGTATTTCCGATCAGAATCTCGCGGCCGTGAGGCGCCTCCTCTGTGCCGTCACAGATCGGGATCTGCAATCGGGAGGCAAGCTCCTCCACGCGCCACATGGCATCGGCGTGAAAATCCCGGGGGCTCACGATCACGTAATCGGCCAGATCCACCTGTACGGTCTGCCCACTCGCGGGCACGAATTCAACCGTGCTTTTCCGCAAAGCATCGAAACGGTTTGCTTTTTTCATATCTCCTCCTGATTCTGTTCATCCGAACATGTCTGTGCTTCCTTCTTCTTTTTCCCATACCGCAGTGGCAGCTGGGACACGATAATACCCACAAAGATCAGCACCATACCGATCCATTCCCGGGCCGTGGGTGCGGGGACCTCGGGCAAAAATATCATGCTGGCGATCACGGCAAAAACCGATTCCAGGCTCATCACAAGGCAGGCGACGGTGGGGGGCGTGTGCTTCTGCCCCAGGATCTGCAGGGTGTATCCCCCCGCCGAGGACAAAACCCCCGCAAAAACGATCGAGCCCATGGCGGCAAGAATGTTTTCCCATGTGGGTCTCTCAAACAGGAGCATACACACACCGGAGATCACCGTAACAGTGCAAAACTGAATGCAGGAAAGGCGGACGCCGTCCACCCGGGGAGCAATATGATCCACCAGCATAATGTGAAAGGAAAAGGCCAGTGAACAAAGAATGACCTGAATATCCCCCGTGGTGATACCGGAGCCACCCATACAGAGCATCCACAGTCCCACCAGAGCCACCACAACGCAAGCATAAACATGCGGCTGAGAGCGCTTTCCGAACAACAGCCCCAAAATGGGGACGAAAACAATATAAAGCGCGGTAATAAAGGCATCCTTGCCGGGTGAAGATGTATTATTGGCAATGCCGAACTGCTGTAGCAGTGACGCCGTACAAAGCAGAACACCGCAGGCGATGCCACCCCACAGCAGGGTTCTTCTCCCCTCCTTTGAGGGCGGCGTGTAGGTTCCCTTCTTTCCGGCCCATCCGTTCCGTACCATACAAAGCAGGGTCAGTAAAACGGTGGCCAGAAGACTGCGCAGGGCCTGAAAGGTAAAGCTGCCAACATACGCGGCACCTTTATCCTGAGCCACGAAGGCTACGCCCCAGATAAAGGCGGTCAGCAACAGCATCAGCGTGCCGCCCAATTGCTTGTGATTCATACATAAGCCTCCATCGATCGGGAATCCCATTTATTGTAGCATGGGCGGGAGAAAAAGTCAATCGGGCTCTTGACAAAAGATACGATCTATGCTACAATTTGAAAATAATTCTCAGTTTCAAGAGGTAACCATGGAAAAAAAGCACTATAACACTGCGGGGCGTACCCGTCTTGCGGCCTATCTGAAGGATATCAGAAAGCAACCGCCCCAAGGTGCGGAGGAGATCTATATGGGGCTTTGCCGCTCCTGCGCCGATGAGGGCGGAGGTGCCCCCGGACGGAGCTCGGTCTACCGTATGCTCGCCTCCCTTTGCGAGGAGGGAGAGGTCAAAAAATTCCCTGTCGGAAAGGACGAGGCAGGGTTCGTCTATCAATATGTGGGCAACGAGCACCACTGTGACGCCCATTTTCACCTGCATTGCCTGATCTGCGGCAATGTGACCCATCTGGAGTGCGATTGCAGTAAGGAGATCTTCGACCACCTGTTTGCGGCCCACGGCTTCCGCGCCGACAGAGGCCGCTCAGTATTGTACGGTACCTGCGCCGCCTGTGCCGCTCGCTCTGCCGGGGAGGTGCGCTGATGGAGCTGATCGGACATATTCTGGAGCACGGCCTCCTGGACTCCTTAAAGCTGCTCCCCTTCCTGTTTCTTACCTATCTCCTGATGGAATTTCTGGAGCATAAGGCAGGAGACGGGGTGCAAAAGGTCATCTCCAAGGCAGGGCGCGGAGGGCCTGCCATCGGCGGTGCGCTGGGGCTGATCCCCCAATGCGGTTTTTCTGCCATGGCGGCAGGATTTTACGCGGGGCGGATCGTAACGCCCGGTACGCTTCTGGCCGTTTTTCTTGCCACATCCGACGAGATGCTGCCGATCTTTCTGGGAGAAGGCATCGCTTTTTCTCGCATCCTCACGGTTCTGGGACTGAAGCTGGGCATCGCCATAGCAGTGGGATTTGTGACCGACCTCCTTTTGCGGGGGCGGATACATGAAATGCATGTGGAGGAGCTTTGCGAGGAGGAGCACTGCCACTGCGAAAAGGGTATTTTCCGTTCGGCGATCCACCACACCCTTCACATTTTCCTGTTCGTGCTCATCATCAATGTTCTGCTTACAGGCGCTTTCGAGCTGATCGGCGAAGAGCGGATCGCCACTGCGGTCAACAGCGTACCGGTGCTGGGCACCATCGTGGCGGCCGTGATCGGCCTGATCCCCAACTGCGCCGCCTCGGTGGCCATTGCTACCCTTTGGACTCACGATGTCATCTCGGGGGGCGCCATGCTGGCGGGACTGCTGACGGGTGCGGGTGCAGGCCTTCTCGTTCTCTTTCGCACCAACAAAAATCTCAAAGAAAATCTGCTGATCCTTGCGGCACTCCTGGGGGTAGGTATCTTCTTCGGATGCCTGCTGGATCTGACGGGATTGGCCCTGCTGATGGGAGTGTAACAAAACAAAACCCCCGCGGCGCACCGTGCACGGTGCGCCGCGGGG
>JAFTNU010000019.1 GCA_017451735.1 Clostridia bacterium | reverse complement strand
TTTGGTGCTCCTGCGATTGTCGAAAACTCCGCCGAGCGCAAAGCGCTCGGCGGAGGAAAGCCGCTTGCGGCTTTCGCGCAAGTCCGCAGGACTTGGCGCAACGAGTAGGCGCGAAAGCGCCGTCTCCGCAGGAATACTCCGACCAACCGGTCGGGGAGTTTTTGCTTGGTGCTCCTGCGGCTATACAATGATATCCGTTCCTTTCGGAACGGATGATATATGCTTTGCATATGATATTCACCTACGGTGGATGATATACGCCTGTGGCGTATGAGGAGACGGACTTTGCTTATACCTCCTCCCTTGCCGCGCGACGGAACGCGGTGGGAGTGGTGCCGTAGGTGCGGGAAAACAGTCTGGAATAATAATAAGGGGAAGAGAACCCCGCGGCAAAGGCGATCTGAGAGATGGATAGGGAAGAGTGGCGGAGCAATTCTTCCGATTGTCTCAATCGCACCTGTTGTATGAAGGTCGTGACGCTGCGCCCCGCAAACTGTCGGAAGATTCGCGCTGCATACTGGGGTGAAATATCCATTCTTTCACTGATTTGTGAAAGGGAAAGCTCCTCTGCATAGTGGGATTCGATGTATTCCCGTATGGCCAGATAGGTATTTTTACTGCGGGTGTGGCTGACATCGGATTTCTTTTCCGTGGTATCTTCTCCCAACAGGAGCAGTAACCGCAAAAGTGAGAGATCCAGCCGCACCTTGTCAAAGGCTTCCTCACAGGCGGCGTGCTGCAGAATCATGTGCGCCAGATGCTCCGCCTGCTCTCGGGGTGGCGTTAAGGGTTTTGCCAGGGGCAGGGAAAGCGTTCTTTGACGGGGCGGGAGCGAGCTTCCGGTACATTTCTCAAAATGCAATTCCCGATTCGACGGATCGTGGACCATAAAATGAAAATAACAATAGTCGCAGTCATCCTCGGCCGCAACGGTATAAGGGTAGCCGCGATCTAAAAGCAGGGCGGTTCCGGATGTCAACAGAATGCTCTCTCCGTTGACCGAAAAGCGCATCCGTCCGCTGTAAACATAATACAATCCCGGCCTGTGCGGCTCGCCCCTGGAATTTTGCCATCCGGCTTCATATCGGATCCGCCCCACATAAAGGGCTTCGGGCAGCGTGTCCAACGAAAAGGTCAGCATTTTTATCACTCCTTTCCTCCATTTTAGCACGAATGGATCCAAAAGTAAAGAAGTTTCGAAAAATGCAAAAAGAAACAGGGTTTGACAATGGAACCCGCCTTCGTATTGTGCTATACTGAAAGCAGTCTGAAAGCGGAGGATAAACCATGAAAAATAAACTGATCTTTTCTGTAAACCAAAAAGGAAATGCCGCAACCTGGCGGGCCGAGGGGCTCCCCACCAAAGAAACGGCAGGCGGCGATTTCTGGCGCATGATGACCGATGACGGTTATTACCGCGAGATGCTGATCTATTCCTCTCAGCAGACCGCTAAAAGTGTGACCGTTGCGGGGGATACCACCACCATTGTATACGACGGGCTTGTGAGCACTGACGGACGGCGCTTTGATATCGGTCTTACCCTGACAGCTCAAGAGGGCCCGGACGGCTTGACCTTCGGTGCGGTTGTGGACAATCATGACAAGGCCCGTGTCAACGAATTGGAATACCCGTATGTCGATTTTTCAACCGTTTGTGACATGGATCGCGCAAGGGATGTGCTGATTCGCCCCAACGGTCTTGGCGAACAGTTGGAGGACCCCTGGCATGCATTGATGTCGGCACATACCGAATACATGAGTGCCGATTATCTGGAGGTCAAGTCCACCCTGAGGTATCCCCGTCCTGCCTCGATGGCCTGGATGGGCGTGGAGAGTGCAGGGCACTTCTTCTACCTTGGCCGACACGATCCCCGCACACGTGCCTGCTGCTTGCTCTGTGCGCTCCCGCCGCGCGGGGAGGAGGGAGAGCGGCTGGCCCTTGCTATGTGTCACTATCCTTTTGCCAAGCGGGGCGAGACCGTGGAGCTGCCCCCTGTGGTGGCGGCCTTGTCAGAGGGCGACTTTCGGGAGGGCTCACGCCGTTACCGTGCCTTTGCGGACAGCACCTTCTATCATCCGCATCCCGCTCCCAAGTGGGTTACGGAAATGCGCGGTTGGCAGCGGATCATTTTGCGCCATCAGTACGGAGAGATCTTCTGGAAATACGAGGATCTGCCCCGGCTCTATCTGGAGGGTAAGGAAAGCGGCCTTGATACCTTGCTGGTGTTCGGCTGGTGGAAGGGGCGCTTTGACAACGGCTATCCCCATTATGAGGTGGATGAGGAGCTGGGCGGCGCTGATGCGCTTCGGAATGCCATTGCCGAGGTTCAGCGCTTGGGCGGTCGTGTGATCCTTTACAACAACGGAATTCTCATTGACAAGCAAAGCGATTTTTACAAAAAGCATGGTCATGAGGTAGCCAATATCGACATCGACGGCAATGAGATGGAGGATCACTATAAGTTTGAAAATAATGGTACCGTTTTGCGAAATTACGGTTATAAATCCTTTGTGCGTGCCTGCCAGGCAACGCAGGAGTGGCAGGATGTGATGGTCCGGAACGGACGTATGAAGCTCTCCTTTGGTGCGGATGCTATTTTCTACGATCAGCTCGGCTCCAGCATTACGCTGTGCTTCAATGAGAAGCATAAGCACGGTCCTCGCCCGGACGACAGCGCAGTATATCGCATTGAAAATATCGATGCCTGTCGTGCCCTTTTGGGGGAGGGGCAGGCCATCGGTACCGAGTGTACCAACGATATCATCTCCGGCGCCATTGACTTCATTCACGGATGTGAGAGGGGATGCTATCTGAAGGATAAGCTCCATGATACTGCCAATGGTATTTTTCCTGCTATGTTTCGGCACACCTTCCCCGAGACGGTTATGACCAATCGCCGCGTGCATGATTGTCGCGAGGGGTTCCGCGATGAGCTCAATTTCGCCTTTGTCAACGGTCACCGATTCGATGTTTCGGTCTATCGCGGCCGTAAGATCGGCATCAAGGGCGTTTCGGAATATGCCGCACACATCAAAAAGCTCAATGCCCTCAAGGATCGGTACGCGGATTTCTTCTTTGGCGGCAGATTCATATACGATACCGTTCCCGAAACTCTTTCGGGTCATGTGTATTTTGGCGAATTTGCGGCGAACGGTCAGCATCTGCTGGCACTTGCCAACGACAAGGATGTCGAGGCCGTGGTGAAGGTCAGTGGGAAGATCCACACCGTTCCGCCTCATGAGGTTGCATGCATGATTCTATAATTTGTCGTGTTTCCGCGCGAAAGACCGCAGGTTGTAGGATTTTCGGCAAACGGTACCGAATTTTCAATATATTTCTGCAAAATATCATGACAGCAACGAAAAGCTCGCCGCCAAACCGAATCGGTTCGGCGGCGAGCTTTTCGTTGTTGTAGCTTTAGCGGAAATAAACCACCACCTGAGGTGGTGGCATGAAAGTGTGGAGCACCCGATAGCCTTCCCCTGTAGGGGAAGGTGTCACGCAAAGCGTGACGGATGAGGTGTGCCAAACACAAATCGACTCCTGATCCACCACAGGTGGATGGACCACCGCTAACGCAGTCCCCCTTCTCTCGCAGGAGAAGGCTAACGAGCCGGATTTCCGGTTGTGGTGCGCTTATTGCCAATGATGGTTATCTCTTGTCTTGATTTCATGGCTTGCAGTGCTCTCATGCGCATGATAGCATATTGCAGTTTGTTGTCAAGTGTTTTTTGCGGAAGGCAGTGAATGATGCTTTTTGCAAACTTTACTTGGCTTTTTTGACATTTTGGGTTGCAATTGGCGGGCGAGAATGTTATAATGACTATGTTATTCCGCGCACGCGCATAAGGAGTTTATATGACAGATTGGGCTTTATGGGGCACCATTGTCAACACCGCCGCGGTGTTGCTGGGCGCATTCCTTGGACTCGGCATCAAGGCAATTGCTTCCCGTGCCGCCAAAAATAAGGAGGCATGCGAGCCGCCGGAGGAGCAAGAGCAGACACCGTCGCGCTTTGCATCGTTACCTGTCACCGTGCAAAAGGGCCTGGGGCTTTGTGTCCTGCTCATCGGCATTCTGGGTGCCGTTGAGGTGCAGAATATGCTGGTGATGATCGTTTCCGTGGTGCTGGGAGCCATTGTGGGCGAATTGCTTGACCTGGACCGTCAAGTCAACCGTCTGGGTGCCTTTATCGAGCGGAAAATGAAGGGAAGAGGCGGCAATGTGGCCGAAGGATTCGTAACGGCAACGCTCCTGTTTTGCGTGGGAGCCATGACCGTAACCGGCGCCATGGAGAGCGGTATCCTCCATCAGCACACCACCTATTATGCAAAATCCATGCTGGATATGGTCTCTGCGGTGATCTTCGCCTCCTCCCTTGGGGTGGGCGTGGCCTTTTCCGCGGTGGGCGTTTTTGCCGTGCAGGGAATTTTTACCTTGGTGGCCGTGCTGGCGGCAGGAGCCATCCCCGTTGCCATTACAGGGGAAATGATCGCCGTCGGCTCCCTGCTGGTCATTGCCATCGGTACCAATCTGATGGGAGTGACAAAGATCAAGGTGATGAATCTGCTCCCCGCCATGTTCTTTCCCATCGGACTGTGTCCTCTCTATCAAGTGCTTTTCGTAATGTAAATATTTTGAACCATATGGAAAGGAGTTTCAAATGAACAAGATCCGTTGCTATCATTCCCCGGCTGCCTATGCCTTCCGTGACCGTGACCTGACACTGCAATTGGTGGTGCCCGACGAGGAAAGCGCCCTTGTCGATATTACCCTGTGCTTCCGAACCGAGGGAGAAGGGGAGAACAAAAACGGTAGCCTTCGCATGCTTCCCGTGGATGGACTGATGGGAGACGAGAGTCATTCGGTCTATGCCGCAACCGTCGGTGCCGCCGAGCTTGCCGAGGCGGATCGGCTGTGCTATCACTTTTTGCGTGACGGCGTGGAACGCATGGAATACACCGTGCCCCTGACCGATGCACCCGCTATGCCGCCCTTTATGGTCAGTGAGCTTTTCCCCTGGGGCGGCGGACCCGTGCAGTGCATGGAGCTTTACAATCCCGGTACCGAGACGGTCGATCTTTATGACTATGAGCTGGTCATACCGGGTGTCGACGGCACCATAGAGAAGCGCGATCCGTTGGCAGACGGCCCCGGTATCAATTTGCTGGAGCCCCACAGCATGGGCGTTCTGAACTTTATTTCCTCCGGTGTCCGTAAGGAGCTGGAGGCAAGGGCTGAGGAAGAAAACCCCATATTCAATTATCTGGCGGCCCAGTATCCCGAGACCTGCAGTGACATTGCCGAGCGGGATGTGAAATGGATGAGTGTGGATCTTTCCTTTAAAGACGAAAAAGAGGAATGGCACACCAAGGAGGGCTGCTTCGGCATCTACCACTGGCTCAAGCCCCGCCAATATCGGGTAGTACCCCGCGGCGGTGAGTTGGACAGCGCTGTATACATCCTGGATGTGAACATGACCAAGGAGGAGCTCCAGGTGCGCAAGTTCCGCTCCTCCCGCTGGACGGTGGATCCCCGTAACCCTGCCGTTGCGCTGTGCACCGTGAAATATGACCTGCCTACCCCCGGATGGGCGGATCCTTATCAGTTCTTGCCCGACGGTACCGATGTTACGGTTCCCGCCATTCTGCCCGTGGAGCCCGAGGGACGCATCCATCTGGCAAACGGAGATTGCAAGGTGCGCTTTGCCGTTGCCGGCAAGGCCGTTGCTCTGCCTGTGGTCTTTGTAAAGGCAGGAGAGGGCTTCAAGCGCTATCCCGCCGTCTTGAGCAATGACGGGTTGTTTGAGGCCACCGTGCCCGCTGCGGTGATGATGCGGATCGCAGGCAGATTTGAATATTATATTGAAGTCAGCGGCGGTCTTTATACCGCTTCCTACGGCAGTGCCGCAGATCCTCGCTCGGTGCGTATCGTGGATAACGCCGGCCCGGCTATTCTGCGCTCCTATCCTGCCCAGGGGCAGGCGTTGGTTCGCATCCGTCAGCCCAAGATCACGCTGGAATATTATGATATTTCCTCGGTCAATACCCAGACCTCCATTCTTTGCGTGGACGGCCGCAATGTCAGCACCGCCGCCCGTTGGGAGGCGGGAAGGGTCACGTATACCCCCGAGACGCCCATGGCGTACGGTGAGCATACCTTTGAGGTCTCTTTGCGTGACCTCCTGGGCAATCGCACCTATCGCAAGATCTCCTTCAGCGTTTGCGACGGGAAGGAGATGAACTTCTACCGCGGCGAGGTTCACTGCCACACCCTGGAGTCTGACGGCCTGGGCTCTCCTGCCGATGCCATAACCTATGCCCGTGACACGGGCAAGGTGGACTATTTCGCCGTGACCGATCACTCTCATTACATCAATCTGGAGGAGCTGCGCAAGCAGCGCGAGGTAGCCGATACCTTTAACAAGAACGGCGAATTTGCCACCATGCACGGCTTTGAGATGACCTGGAACAACGGGACCGGCTACTGGGGGCACATGAATGTGCTGAACACCGATTGGATCACCCAGTACCATGAAAATGTTCCGCTTTATGAGTTCTATGAGATGATCAAAAAGGATCCGGACGCCATCGGTATGTTCAACCATCCCGATGACACCTGGGGCGAGTTTGACGAGTTTGAGGGATGGGATCCCGAAATCGATCAGAAGATGTGCCTGGCCGAGATCCGCGGCGGCTCCTTTGACCGCAACTATGTGCTGATGCTGTCCAAGGGCTGGCATGCTGCTCCCGTGGCCAACGAGGATAATCACGGCTGGAACTGGACCACCGCCACGCCCTCCACGGGATACGTGTTGGCGCCCTCTCTCACCCGCGAGAATGTGATCGACGCCTTCCGTGCGCGCCGCACCTATACCACCTACGACAACACCATGAAGATCCTTTACCGGGTCAATGGGGAATGGATGGGCAGCCGCCTGCAGGCCCCCGAGAAGCTGACGGCCGAGATCGAGATCCATACCGAGAGCGAAAACGGCATCGGTCAGCTGTCGCTGGTCACCGAGGATAATATCGTGGTGGCGCGCATCAATGCAGGACCGCTCAAGGATTTCAGCTGGCAGGTAGAGCTGGATCCCGACTTTGACTACTACTATCTGCGTGTCAACAACGGCAGTCTCTATTCCGCCACCGCTCCCGTGTTCATTGAGGGGCGCGACCTCCTGAATATCACCGATCTTTCCTACGGCATTTGCGCCGAGGATCCTGCCATGCCCCATGTGATCGAGGCAACGGTGAAGAATGACAGCGACAAGCAGATGCGGGATGTGACGGTGGACTATTATCTCACGCCTCTTGGCGGATTTGAGCTGCGCACGCTGGTGCCCTTTGCCTCGGTTCACCTGGGCAAGCTGGAGGCCGGCGAGTCCCATACTGTTGCCCGCCGTGTGCCCGCCATCGCCACCAATCGCCGTGTGACCGTTGTGGTCAACGGTTGGCAGGGGAAGAGCCGCTTTGCTGATACCACCTACCGCCTGATCACGCCCTTGCTCATCAGCAAAATGGTACCTTTGACCACTGCTTTGACGGTGGGGGAGACCGAGATCGCCAATCCGTTCCCTTATGTGGAGCTTTACAACCCCACCCCCTCGGAGGTCGATCTGAAGAAGTATGTCATCCGTTTGCGCCACGGTACAGGTGTACAGCCCTTGCCCGAGCGGACGCTTGCCCTTGACGGCTACAAGATTCCCGCAGGCAAGACGCTGGTCATCTGGGTGCGTCCTGCCGAGTGTGAGCTCACCGCCGAGGATTTCAATGCGCATTACGGTACGGCTTTGGTCGAAGGTGAGAATCTGCTCATTACCGCGAATCGCATCATTTCCGGTTCGAAGGCGGGCGGCCGACGTGTGGAGCTGCTTTGCAACAAGGAGATGATCACCCGCGTGGGCTTCGGTCTTTATTGCAGGACCGAGAGCGACGTGGTGGAGGATACACCGCTTTGCTATGGCGATCAGAGAAGAATGTCCTGGCTCCAGACCAAGCTGGAATACGCCGAGGGAGAGAGCATCCTGCCCGGTGAAGTCCTGCCTGCGCAGGTGCCTGCGGCCAAGAAGGGCGAGCTTTCCCGTGATGAGGTCAAGGAGGCCGAAAAGGCCGAGACCCGCAACAAGGTCATGACCAAGCTGACCAAGGCACCTTTGGTGCCGTTGCAGGCCGCCAAGCTCATTGCCGGTGCTGTTGCCACCCTGAAGGATCTGTTCTCCACAAAGGAGTAAAAATTGAGAGAGGGAGAGGACCCCTTTTGCAAAAAGGGTCCTCTCCCTCTTTATTTTTCGCCCGTGCGAAAAATAAATTCACCTACACCTCCGAAAACCCTTGACAAAAGGGATGTGGGAGGCAATTATGTATGATTGCAGCTATACTCCTTTAACAATTCGATGCACCAGTTCACCGTTGCTTCGTAATCTTCTATGCTTTTTCCTAACAAATCCAATTCTATTGCTAAGGAGGTGCTTTGACGTATTTCATTGTCCTGCGGTGTTTTACCTTTCCGAAATATACCTTTGTAAGTTGGCAAGAACAGCGTTTCGGTGTAAGCATAAAGAAATTGTGCCTCGCGTCCTTGTATTTTTTCGGGGTGCTTATGGTAATACAAATAAATCAATCCATTTTGCCAAGTAAATATCCGGTTTGCTTGCTACCAAATTGATTGCATTTTTGAGCATCGCGATTCTTTGCGCAAATACGTCATCTTCGGATGATATTTTACTGTACTTCTTCATGGTTACTCCTTTATTATCCAAAATCGTGTCGAGAGCCTTCTTTATATCCCAATTCTTCAAAAATGCAGATGATTTTCTCAATTTTTTCAAAGCATTCAGGGTCATTCAAGGTTTCATCCTCGACTATTTCTTTAATTTGATTCAAAACATTATAGCATTTTGATTCGAATATTTTATTAAGGTCAAATTCGAGATTGGGAAAGGTGATTTGTATTTGCTCTTGACATAGAATATGGCTTAAAATTGCCTTGTATAGATCCATGGTTTACCTCATAATATAATTCACAACATGGGGATTATATCCCCTTAACAAATATGATTATAACCCCCATAATGATAAATGTCAAGTGAAAGGGGGAATTTATTGTGATTATATTTAATAAACTTTGGGAGACTATGGAAAAGAAGGGTGTAACCACCTATCATTTAAGGGAAAGCTGCGGTATAGACAGCAAGACGGTGCGACGCCTTAGAAATAACGAAAATATGGAGACAAAAACTTTGAATAAGCTGTGTGCTATTTTGGATTGCCGTGTAGAAGATATTATGGAGTATGTAAAAGATAAAATGTAAAAGAATGCGGATTGACATGACATCAGTCAGTCCGCATTCTGTTTTATTTAACACAGAAAATAAAGCCTCCGCGCAGTCATACCATGACACGCTTCGTTACACTCCGAGTGTCATGGTAGACCGCGAATGTCAAACAATCGAGAAACGTACAAACTTGCAGGGGAGGTGGCCGACCGCGACCTTTGGTCGCTCCTCCCCTACGAAGGGAATGCGGTTAAAACACCCCGGCTACGGGTCATCCTGAGCCAACTTCGCCTTTGGCGAAGTAGATGAAGCTATGCCTTGTCGCCTGAACGGCTCCATTTGTTGCGCCAATCGGCAAACTTCAGAGTTTGTGCAACATCCTATGTCAGCGTGTCATCCTGAGCGTAGTGGCGAGATATCATAAAATGGCTACGTTTTGCAGTTACATTCTCCACGGAGTCGAATTTTTGCTTGGCTCCCCCGCCAAGCAAAAACGCGAACGAAGCGAGCGGGATCTCGTATGGATAACCAATAGCTTTTTGAGCAAATGTTACATTCACCCAAAAGGCTTGTGCAAACAAAACCTTTCCGCGAGATTCCAAAATGCTGAACGCATTTTGCTCACGAAAATGCGCGATTTATCGCACATTTTCGCTCGTTCGACTGCACAAACGTGCCCCTGGCACGTTTGCTCCGCTCAGAATGACACGCGGAGCGTAGCGACGCGTGCCATGGTATGACTGCGCGGAGTGAAACGGAGCGCGCCATGGTATGACTGCGGAGGGCGTCATGATGCCCCGTAGTCGTTATGTTCGCACAACCCCGCATCCTTGCCTTCCCCAGCGGGTTCCACCTCGGCTTCGCCGAGCTTCCAAACTGGATGAGGAGAGCCGGTGAGTACAGCAAATAGGGGTTCTCCTCATCCGTCAGGCTTCGCCTGCCACCTTCCCCGCTGGGGAAGGCTATGGAGCCCAACCTCTCGCACACCCCCGCGTCGTTTGCTGTGTACGCTCTCGCCCACCTATGTGTCATTCTGAGGAGCGCAACAAAGCGCGACGAAGAATCTCGACGAGCGCAAGAAGCGCGAGGCGCGGTATGTACACGCCAGACCCCTTGGCAGTCAGTTACGTACTGTTTCGAAGGGGTTAGTGCGAACATACCACGCAAACGGCTCTGTTGCCGCCCTCAGGATGACACATAGAAAGATCGTGTGCAAACAATACGGCTACAGTAGCCTTCTCCAGCGG
>JAFTNU010000001.1 GCA_017451735.1 Clostridia bacterium | reverse complement strand
GCACAGATCGTGGAAGGCCTCCCACGCCGCCTTGGTGGATTCTGCACCCTTTTCGGTGGTAGCGAAGAGGTAAACGGGATGCCCTGCCGCCTTGAACTCGGGGGAGATCACGTCGCCTGCCTTGATGGGGGCGATGGCGAAGGAGATCAGCGTGGGGGGCACGTCCTTATCCAGGAAGGTACCCGACATGGAGTCCTTACCGCCGATGGCGGCGGCATTCAGCTCCAGCTGGGCGTCCATGGCACCAAGCAATGCGGCAAGGGGCTTACCCCAGCGGGCAGGCTCGGTGCGGAGCTTTTCAAAGAACTCCTGCAGGGTCAGATATGCATCCTTATAATCGGCGCCTGCGGCAACGATCTTTGCCATAGAATTGTAAACGGCGGCATGCGCACCCGTATAGGGGTCAACACACATGGTATCGGGATCCAGTCCCCAGGCCATCACGCTTGCCTGATCGGTCTCCTGCCCCGGCAGAACGGGTAGCAGTGCCGCCATCGCCTGAGCGGGGGTTCTCTGGGTCTTACCGCCGAAGGGCATCAGCACGGAGCCCGCACCGATGGAGCCGTCGAAGCGCTCGACAAGTCCGCGGCGACCGGCGGTCTTGAGATCGCCTGCCATCTCCCGCAGATTGCCGTAAAGGGCACGGGAGAGAACGGAAAGATCCTTTTCGGTCACCTCGGCCTCGGTGTGCTTGTCGGCACCGTTGGTGTTGAGGAAATCACGGGAAAGATCGGCAATGATCTGCCCCTTCCAGGACATGACCATCCTTGCCTCCTCGGTGACCACGGCCACCCGATAGGCCTCCAGGTTCTCGGCCTCGGCAAAGGCGATAAACCGATCGGCATCCTCGGCGGCGACCACCACTGCCATACGCTCCTGAGACTCGGAGATGGCAAGCTCGGTGCCGTCCAGGCCGTCGTACTTCTTGCGCACGGCATCCAGATCGATCCTCAGGCCGTCGGCCAGCTCGCCGATGGCCACCGATACGCCGCCCGCGCCGAAGTCGTTACAGCGCTTGATCAAGCGAGTGACCTCTGCGTTGCGGAACAGACGCTGGATCTTGCGCTCCTCGGGCGCGTTACCCTTCTGTACCTCGGAGGCCATGGTCGTCAGGGATTTCATGTTATGGCTCTTGGAGGAGCCGGTGGCACCGCCGATGCCGTCACGGCCGGTACGGCCGCCCAGCAGAATGATCACATCCCCTGCCTCGGGGCGCTCACGGCGCACATTGCAGGCGGGAGCGGCGGCCACAACGGCGCCGCACTCCAATCTCTTTGCCACGTAGCCGTCGTGATAGACCTCGGCCACATGACCCGTGGCAAGACCGATCTGGTTGCCGTAGGAGGAATAGCCTGCGGCGGCGGTCTGACAGAGCTTGCGCTGGGGCAGCTTGCCGGGCAGGGTCTCGGAAAGAGACTTGCGGGGGTCACCCGCACCGGTCACGCGCATGGCCTGATGCACATAGGCACGACCCGAAAGCGGGTCGCGAATGCAGCCGCCGATACAGGTGGCGGCACCGCCGAAGGGCTCGATCTCGGTGGGATGGTTATGGGTCTCGTTCTTGAACATGAGCAGCCAATCCTGCTCCTCGCCGTTAACGGTGGCGTTCACGTGGATGGAGCAGGCGTTGATCTCCTCGCTCTCATCGATCTCGGGAAGAACACCACGCTTTTTCAATACCTTGGGGGCAATGGTGGCAATATCCATCAGGGTCTGGGGACGCTTTGCCGCCTTTTCCTTGCCGTAGACCTCCACACGGGCGGCCAGATAGCGGTCGTAGGCCGCCTGCACGGCGGGATCGTCGATCTTGACATTATCAATGTGAGTGGAGAAGGTGGTGTGACGGCAGTGGTCGGACCAGTAGGTATCCACCACGCGGATCTCGGTGATGGTGGGGTCACGCTTTTCCTCATCACGGAAGTAGGTCTGCAGGAATCTGAGGTCGTCCAGATCCATGGCAAGACCAAGGCTATCCAGAAGGTCTGCAAGCCCCTTTTCGTCAAGGGCGGTAAAGCCCTTGACGGTGGCAACCGTTTCGGGAATGGCGTACTCGACGGCAAGGGTCTCGGGCTTGGCAAGGGACGCCTCGCGGCTCTCCACCGCGTTGATCACGTACTTCTTGACGGCGTTCACGTCGTCCTCGGTCAGCTTACCGCCGAGAATATAGACCTTTGCGGAGCGCACGGTGGGACGGTCGCCCCGGCTCTGGAGCTGGATGCACTGTGCCGCAGAGTCGGCACGCTGATCAAACTGACCGGGCAAAGGCTCAACGGCAAACACGATACCGCCCCGCGTCTCCACCTCATCGGTGACGATATCCAGCTGAGGCTCGGAGAAAATGGTGCGAACCGCCTTGTCAAACAAAGCCTTGTCGATATTTTCCACATCGTAGCGGTTGATCACGCGCACCGATTCAAGGGCAGCAATGCCAACCAGATTCTTCAGCTCGTTCAAAAGGCCGTTCGCCTCGTGCGCAAGCTCCTTCTTTTTTTCTACATATACTCTGTAAACCATACTGTCTGCTCCTTATTTGATGGCGGCAAGGGCACGCGCGCCGATATCTTTTCTGCAATATTTGTTGGCAAATTGCACCTTTTCCGCTACGCGATAGGCGTGAGCCACGGCAGACGCCAGATCGGCCTCGGTGGCAACGGCACCGATCACGCGGCCGCCCGCGGTCAGGAGCTTGTCGCCCTCCTTCTTGGCGCCCGCCACAAAGAGGTATTCCCCATCGGCGGTTTGGGGCAGGGTCATTTCAAAGCCGCTGTCGTACTTTTTGGGATAGCCGTCGGAGGCAAGCACCACACAGCAGGCGGCACCCTTCTTGAATCTGACCTCCACCTCGGAGAGTCTTTCTGCGGCGACGGCCTGCATGATGGTCAGCAGATCGCTTTCGAGGAGCGGCAGCACCACCTGGGTCTCGGGATCGCCGAAGCGGCAGTTGTACTCGATCACGCGGGGGCCCTTGGGGGTGATCATCAGCCCGAAGAACAGACAGCCCTTGAAGGGGCGCCCCTCAGCGTTCATGGCATGCATGGTGGGCACGAAGATCTTCTCCATGCACTCCTTTGCCACCGCCTCGGTATAGTAGGGATTGGGGGCAACGGTGCCCATACCGCCGGTGTTCAGGCCCTGATCGTTATCCTTGGCCCGCTTGTGATCCATGGCAGAAACCATGGGCACCACAGTCTTGCCGTCCATAAACGCCAGCACCGAGACCTCAGGGCCGGTCATGAACTCCTCAACAAGAATGCGACTGCCGCTCTCGCCAAAGACCTTGTCGCACATCATCTCCTTGACGGCCGCCTTGGCCTCCTCGAAATTCTGCGCAATCACAACGCCCTTGCCCAGCGCCAGACCGTCTGCCTTGATGACGGTGGGGTACTCCTGCTTTTCAAGATAAGCAATCGCCTTGTCGGGATTGTCAAAGGTACAGCTGGCGGCGGTGGGAATGCCGTACTTGTGCATCAGTCCCTTGGAAAAGACCTTACTGCCCTCAATAATAGCGGCGTTGGCGCGGGGGCCGAAGCAGGGGATGCCCAGCTCCTCCAGAGCGTCCACACAGCCCAGCACCAGCGGGTCGTCGGGGGCGACCACCGCAAAGTCAATGGCATTTGCCTTGGCAAACTCCACGATGGCGGGAATATCCTTTGCGCCGATGGCAACGCACTCGGCGTCGGCGGCGATGCCGCCGTTGCCGGGGAGCGCATAGATCTTTTCCACCGATTTATTTTCTTTCAGCTTCTGGATGATGGCGTGCTCACGGCCGCCGCCACCCACTACCATAATTTTCATCGATAGGTTCCTCTCTTTTCGGTATCAGTGATGGAACAGTCTCATGCCGGTAAAGGCCATGACCATGCCATACTTGTCGGCACATGCGATCACCGCATCGTCCCGGATCGAGCCGCCGGGCTCGGCCACGTACTTGACGCCGCTGGCGGCGGCACGCTGAATGTTATCGTCAAAGGGGAAGAAGGCATCGGAGCCCAGTGCCACATCGGTTTTGGTGGCAAGATATGCCTTGATCTCGGCATCGGTCAGGGGCTCGGGACGCTGGGTAAAGTACTTCTGCCAGTTGCCCTCGGCACAGACATCCTCCTCATTTCGGTTGATGTAGCCATCGATGACGTTATCGCGGGTGGGACGGGCCAACCCCTCGATAAAGGGCAGATTCAGCACCTTTTCGTGCTGGCGCAGGAACCAGGTATCTGCCTTAGTGCCTGCCAGTCTGGTGCAATGGATGCGGGACTGCTGACCCGCGCCCACGCCGATGGCCTGTCCGTCCACGGCATAGCAGACCGAGTTGGACTGGGTGTATTTCAGGGTGATCAGCGAAATGATCAGATCGCGCTTGGCACTCTCGGGCAGATTCTTCTTCTCGGTCACGATATTCTCCAGCAGCTCCTCGCCGATATGAAAATTGTTTCTGCCCTGCTCAAAGGTGATGCCAAAGACCTGCTTGCGCTCCACCTCGTCGGGAACGAAGTTGGGGTCGATCTCCACGATGTTGTAGGCTCCCTTGCGCTTGGACTTGAGGATCTCCAGTGCCTCGGGCTCATAGCCGGGGGCGATCACACCATCCGAGACCTCCCGCTGAATCAGCTTGGCGGTGGGCACATCACACACGTCGGAGAGTGCCACCCAGTCGCCGAAGGAGCACATACGGTCGGTGCCACGTGCACGGGCATAAGCGCAGGAAAGGGGCGTGCTGACCTCCTCGGGCGTCACAAAGCAGGCAGCCATCAGCTTCTCGGACATGGGGATGCCCACAGCCGCCGAGGTAGGGCTGACATGCTTGAAGGAGGTCGCGGCAGGAAGGTTCAATGCCGCCTTCAGCTCCTTGACCAGCTGCCAGGAGTTGAAGGCATCCAGAAAGTTGATATAGCCGGGGCGGCCGTTCAGGATCCTGATGGGCAGCTCACTGCCGTCGTGCATATAAATTCTTGCGGGCTTCTGATTGGGATTACAGCCGTATTTCAGTTCAAATTCGTTCATTTTATTTCTCCGTTCTTCTTGGTGCGGCTGAGATCACAGATTGACCTCTGCCTTGATTTCGGCAGTGTTGTAACAGGCCAGGATGGGCTGTACCACGTCGGCAAGGAACTCGGTAACCTGCCCTGCACTGCGCCCCACATATTTGGCAGGATCCAGCTGAGCAAGAATCTCCTCCTTGGTCAGGGGGATGTTCTCATCGGCGGCCAGACGGTCGATCAGATCGTTCTCTCCGCCCTCCAGCTTGACCTTTGCCGCGGCGGCATGGGAGTGAACGCGAATGACCTCGTGCAGCTCCTGGCGGTTGCCGCCCCGCTTGACCGATTCCATCATAATATTCTCGGTGGCCATGAAGGGAAGCTTTTCCATAACACGGCGCTCCACCACCTTGGGGTAGACCACCAGACCGTCGGTGACATTGATGTAAATGTTGAAAATGGCATCCACGGCAAGGAACCCTTCCGAGATGGCCAAACGGCGGTTGGCGCTGTCGTCAAGCGTCCGCTCAAACCACTGGGTGCCCGCGGTCATGGCGGGATTGATGGCATTGGCGATCACAAAGCGGGAAAGGGCCGACATCCGCTCGCACCGCATGGGGTTACGCTTGTAGGGCATGGCGGAGGAACCGATCTGGCTCTTGCCAAAGGGCTCTTCCATCTCCTCAAAGGACATGAGAATGCGCATATCGTTGGAGAATTTATAGGCGCTCTGTGCAAAGCCCGAGAGCACCGAAAGGAAGTAGGCATCCACCTTGCGGGAGTAGGTCTGACCCGAGACCGGAACAGAGCCGGCAAAGCCCATGTCGGCGGCGATCAGCTCCTCCATTTTTTTGATCTTATCCTCATCCCCCTCAAAAAGCTCCATAAAGCTGGCCTGGGTGCCCGTGGTACCCTTGGAGCCCAGAAGCTTTAATTGAGAAAGCTGATATTCCATATTTTCGATATCCATCACCAGCTCGTTCATCCAGAGTGTGGCACGCTTGCCCACGGTGGTAAGCTGAGCGGGCTGCAAGTGGGTGTAGGCAAGGCATGGCATGGATTTATACCGATCGGCAAACCCGGCAAGATTTGCAAGCACACGTGCGGCCTTTTTCAAAACAATATTGGCGGCCTCACGCAGGATCACAACATCGGTATTATCCCCCACATAGCAGGAGGTGGCGCCCAAATGGATGATGGGGGCAGCCTTGGGGCACTGCTGTCCGTAGGCATACACATGGCTCATGACATCGTGACGGACAACGCGCTCGCGCTCCTCTGCCACCTCAAAGTTCACATCGTCGGCATGAGCCTCCAGCTCGGCGATCTGCTCGTCGGTGATATCAAGCCCCAGCGTCTTTTCTGCCTTTGCCAGGGCGATCCAAAACCTGCGCCAGGTGGTGAACTTGAATTTCTCGGAAAAAATATACTGCATCTCGGGGCTCGCATAGCGAGTGGAGAGCGGGGATATGTAGCCAGTCTTATCAGCCATTGTGATCACTCCTTTGTGGATTTTGGGGGCATTCCCCTTTTGCTGTTTGGATCGGTGGGTTACTGATTCTTATTGATCAGCACCTGCTCCTCATCGCCGCTTTCCAGGTCGATAAAGCGGGCAACCAAGGAAATCTTGTTCTCCTCGTTCAGATTCTCCCAGATATCGGTGGCAAAGGCCGTGAGATCGTTGCCGATGCCAACGCGCTCGGGCTCACCCTGGAAGGTGGGAATGGGATTGCCGTCGGTGACGTAGGTGTGAATGAAGTGACCCACGCCGGGCAATGCCACGTAAGAGAAATTGTAACGGTTGCAGGCGGTGCCTTCCGCGTCGGCGGATTTGAGAATGCTCATTTTATAGGAAAAGTCATCCTCCTTGAAGGTGAGACATCCACTGATGCGAGGGGTCAGATTGGGGGCATCGGGCTCGAAGGCGCGGGTGTTGAGGGCCTCCTCAAAGGTGGCACCGCTCTTCATCAGCTGATAGACCGTATCGGTCTGATCGCCGTTGGTGACGATCAGCCGATTCTTGTAGCGGCGGATGGCCGCATAAATGATGAGGGAGGGGTCCTCCACAAGGCTTGCGTCAAAGGGCTCGGTAAAGAGTGCACCGTCACGCTCCACAAACACGCGGTTGCGGCTGTTGGCACTGCGGCCCATAATGAAATAGGCAACGGCGGCCTTTTTACCGTCGGCGGTCTTGCCGATGACAATGCCGCGCCCCACATAAGGGTTGCCCTTGATTCTCTCGCCCATGGTGGGCGTTGCGTAAATATCCATCATTTTTTCTCCTTGTTAGATTCCTTTTCGCCAAGTCTCAATAGGTGCAATCTGTCAAGGCTCGGCCGGGGGGTATAGGCTTATTCGGAAAGGGTCTTACAAACCTTTTCCACCGCCTCGGGCAGGATCTGCCACTCGGCCTGCTCCATCACGCGGCGCTGAAGCACCTCGGGGGTATCCCCTTCTTCAATATAAACTGCCTTTTGCAGAATGATCTCTCCTCCGTCGGGCACCTCGTTGACAAAATGCACGGTGGCACCCGTCACCTTGACGCCGTAGGAAAGAGCCGCCTCGTGTACCTTCAGCCCATAATACCCCTTGCCGCAAAAGGCGGGGATCAGGGAGGGATGCACGTTGATGATGCGTTTTTCATACGCCTTGGTGAATTTTTCGGAAAGGATGGCAAGGAAGCCTGCCAGCACGATCAGATCGATCTGCTTCTCGGCAAGCAACGTCATCAGCGCCTGCTCAAAGCCCTCGGCGCCCAGCTCCTTTTTGAGCAGAGTGGCAGATTCCACACCCGCTTTTTCGGCACGGGTGAGGGCGTACGCGCCCTCCTTGTTGGAGACCACCAGAACAATCTCGCCGTGTGAGATCTTCCCCGCGGCTTGGGCATCCAGCAGGGCCTGCAGATTGGTGCCGCCGCCCGAAACCAGCACGGCAATACGTACTTTTTTCATATTGTCACCCATTACGCGAGGATCACGCCCTCGTCGCCCTTGACGATCTCACCGATCACGTAAGCATCCTCGCCGTTTGCCTTGAGGATCTCGAGAGCGGTCCCGACCTCGTTTGCGGGCACCACGATGCTCATGCCCACACCCATATTGTAGGTGTTGAACATATCGCGCTCGGGGATGTTGCCGAACTTGGCGATCAGATCGAAAATGGGCAGGATCTTAACGGCGGACTTGTTGATCTTAGCCGTCAGCCCCGTGGGGATGGAGCGCGGGATATTCTCGTAAAAGCCGCCGCCCGTGATATGGGAAATGCCCTTTACGTTCACCTTCTCCAGCAGTGCCAACACCGGCTTGACATAGATGCGGGTGGGGGTGAGCAGTGCCTCGGCAATGGTCTTGCCGCCCAGCTCGTCCCGTTTGACGTAAAGTAGAGGATCGTTATTGTCAATGTTGAACACCTTGCGGCAAAGAGAAAATCCGTTGGAGTGGATACCCGTGGAGGGCAGTGCGATCACCACGTCCCCCTCTGCCATTTTGGTCTTATCCAGAATCTTTTTCTTGTCTACGATACCCACAGCAAAGCCCGCCAGGTCATAGTCCTCTACGGGCATGAGACCCGGATGCTCGGCCGTCTCGCCGCCGATCAGCGCCGCGCCCGACTGGACACAGCCCTCTGCCACGCCGCTGACGATCTCGGCGATCTTCTCGGGCACGTTCTTGCCACAGGCGATGTAATCAAGGAAAAACAGAGGCTTTGCGCCCACGCAGATGATATCGTTGACGCACATGGCAACGGCATCGATGCCGATGGTGTCGTGCTTATCCATAAGAATAGCCAGCTTGACCTTAGTGCCGCAGCCGTCGGTGCCCGAAACCAGCACGGGCTCCTCCATGCCGGCAACGGGCAGACCGAAGCAGCCGCCAAAGCCGCCCACGTCGTCCAGACACCCCTCGTTCTTGGTGCGGGCAACGTGCTTTTTCATCAATTCCACCGCCTTGTAGCCTGCGGTGATATCCACGCCTGCGGCGGCGTAGCTTGCGGAATGAGAATTTTTGTGATCCATTTTTCGGCTCCTTTACAGCGTTTTTATGTGATTTTTGTTTTTTCTAAAAGACAGAGGTAGCCTTGCCCCGTTTCGGGGCAAGGCATTCATCGTATATTTCCTTTTACCGGCTACCCACTTTTTCACAGGAAAAATCGTGCAGAGTTAGGCGCACCGGAGCAGACAGACGATGGCGTAGTTGATCTACGTCGAGTTCGTCTGCGAGGAGCAACGATACTATGTGCGATTTTTACGCGAAAAAGAGTTTGTTGAGAGTCATCGGGTCAATATACTCGCCATCCTTATAAACTCTCATATTGCCCGAAGCGATCTCGTCGATCAGCATCACGTTACCCTCTGCGTCATAGCCGAACTCAAATTTGATGTCGTACATATCAAGGCCCTTTGCCTTCAGATCATCGGCAACGATCTTTGTGATCTTCTGGGTCATATCCTTCAAATCGTCGTACTGCTTGGCGGTCATCACGCCCAGATCCACCAGACCGTCCTTGGTGACCAGCGGATCGCCCTTGGCATCGTTCTTGAAGGTGGTCTCCACGTATGCGGGCAGATCCTGGCCCTCGGTGCAGTAATCGGAGTAGCGGCGGTAGAAGGAGCCCACGGCCTTGTAGCGGCAGATGACCTCCAGACCCTTGCCGAACACCTTGGCGGGCTTGACCTCCATGGTGGTGTCCTTCAGGTTGGCGCTGACGTAGTGGGTCAGAATGCCGGCGGCATTGATCTTCTCAAAGAAATAAATAGACATACGGAGATTGACATCACCCACACCCTCGATGGTCAGACCCACCGAGTTTTCGCCGGGATCGAATACACCGTCCTTGCCGGTGCAATCGTCCTTGAATTTGAGCAGATAGTTGCCGTTGTCCAGAGCATATACGTTCTTGGTCTTTCCGGTGTAAACGAGCTTCATTTTGTTTTCTCCTTTATGGTGAAAATTTATTTTTTTCAGATCATGATTCTGTGAGATGATGGAATATCCTCCATCGGGAAAATCGATACGGCGTTTTTACCGATTGAATTCGGCAGAAACAGCGGCATCCTTCTCCAATACCTTGGCCGCATCGGCGGCGCGCTTGGCAATCAGCTTTTCGGCAAGCGTCTCGTCCGCGGTGGCAAGGATCTGCGCCGCCAGCAGAGCGGCATTTCCGCCCCCGTTGATGGCAACGGTGGCCACGGGAATGCCCGTGGGCATCTGCACGGTGGAAAGGAGCGCGTCAAGCCCGTCAAGATTGGAGGATTTACAGGGCACGCCGATCACGGGCAGGGTGGTGTTGGCCGCCACGGCGCCCGCCAGATGTGCTGCCATGCCGGCAAAGGCGATCATGGCACCAAAGCCGCTGGCTCTTGCGTTTTTGGAGAATTCCGCCGCCTCCACGGGGGTGCGGTGGGCCGAATAGACATGGACCTCATAAGGGATACCGAGCGAGTCCAGCATATCGGTGGCCTTGCGAACGATGGGCAGGTCGCTGTCGCTCCCCATCAGAATTCCTACTTTTTTGCTCATTTGAGTCCTCCTTGGGTGAACTTTGCAGGCGCCGATCAACACACCCGCAATAAAAAAGGCGCACTTAACCCGAATCGGATCAGTGTGCCCAGACGGTCGGCGCGGGCACCGCCCGCAAGAGCCCTTGCTCCACCGTGGTAAACCACGTTTTCCGTCAGTCGCAAAGGCCTTTTGATTGACGAGTTAATCATACCACGAAACTTGTCGTTTGTCAAGATTTTTTTGCAGGCTCCCTTGATTATTTTACATAAAAAATTATATAAAGCCTATTCTGCCGCACCCCGTCGGGAGCAGAGTGACTTTTTTCGACAGTTCTCCCCCGTCGGCATATACTGTCAATGAGCGGTTCTCCGCTCGTTATCAACCCAAAAGGAGACCACCGACGTGAATGAACAGAACAACATGCAGGAGCTTTCCGGGGAGCAGCAGGACTGCACGCCCCGTTGCGACGGTTCCTTGCCCCCCGGATGCGACGGTGCCGCATCCGATACCAACGATTGCATGACCGGCAGAAGTCTTGCCATGGTCTATTCGCCCTGTCAGGAATTCGAAGAGATCTACGCCCCCGAAGCAGGACTTTCCCGGGGCACCATCTTTATGAAATTGGATAAGCCCTTTCTGGGGGCGGGGAGGCTTAAATGAATCAAAGCATGAATTCCAATGACCGCTCCGCCCTGCTGCACAAGCTCCGGGCAGAGGATTTTGCCCTTTATGAGGTTGCCCTTTACCTGGATGCCCACCCCGGCAACAAAAAGGCATTGAAATACTACCACGAGCATAAAAGGATCACCGACATGCTCAGGGCAGAATTCGAAGAGAAATTCGGCCCCCTCACCCTCTACAACAACCAAAGCGAAAACAACTGGGAATGGGTCGAAGGCCCCTGGCCCTGGGAAAAGGAGGCAAACTGACCCATGTGGACCTATGATAAGAAGCTGCAATACCCCGTTAAGATCAAGACCCCCAACGCCAATTACGCCAAGATCATCATCAGTCAGCTGGGCGGGCCTAAATGTAATTTATGAGAATTAGTGTCACATCACATACACTCTCATCACCCATTTTTTTAAAAATGAGCATTAGACGACACCTTGACTTGACGAGCGCCGCCGCGCTGACGCGCGGCGGCGGTCAAGGTGCGAAAGCGCGGGGCGCCGAGGGGGCTTCGCTCCTGCCTCGGCGTCCCCCGATGCGTCTTTCGTCACCCTTGACCGTAATCCGCCGCAACGCCAAAAAGCCCATGGCTCTCATGGGCTCTTTTTTTGTTTGAGTTTTATTGTCTGTTTCTGCACAGACGGCAAGTTTACCACATGTGGAAAGCTTAAAAAGCGCCTTCACGCCGTTCCTGCCCCTATGTGGAAAGCCTAAAAATCGGCTTCACGACTTTCCAACAGCTCCCCTCGGGATCTGTCTACGACCGCTAAGGCGGTTGAAAAGCTCTACCGATTTTTGCCCCATATACGGCAAATCGGCTTAACGGTTTTAACACAAGCTACGCATGTGCAAAAACCTACCGCTTTACCTATGGTGCCGCCTTACCACAGAGGGGCATGACCGCCTACCGCTTTTTTGTCCTGCACGGTGATCGGCTTCACGACTTTCACACAAGCCATGCATGTGCAAAAGTCTACCGATCTACCGTACATGCCACCACCTTACCACATATGGAAAACTGGTTTAAGACAGTCGGCACCACAAGGGCTGCCGAGGTTATGTCATTTTTTCAGAAAGAAAAAGGAGATGGTAGGGAGAGGTCAAAAACGGCAACGTTGCGGTTTTTGATCTATGCTGTGAGATAAGGAGACGGAATGTACGGACCTGTTGGGCGGGGCGGTGGATCGGGCTCAGAAAAACAACTGTAGCCCTCGTATTCATAACCGGTGAAGCAGATCAGCCACTCCTCGGCTTCCTCTCCCTCCAGGAGCTTGTTTTCGGTGCATGGATTTATCCTTTGCCAATCACGGAACAGTACCCACTTCCTGACAAAATTAAAAAACTCGCACACACACTGATCATAACTGATCTCTGCCACAATGTTGGTGGGAATGCCGCGGCTGTAGATGATTCGTTCCCCCGTCTTCTCGATATATTTCAGAATATACCCCAACGTGGGACCGCGTTTGACGTCGTCGCCCGTGATCTCCTCAAAGTCGTTACGACCGAAGCGCTTCTCAAACCAACTGTTAATAAAAGAGATCTGCATACGCCGCCGCTTGGTGCTATAGGACTTTTCCTCGCGAATCTTTCCCACCATTTGCCCCGGCGGGATATAAAAGAGCCCATGAAAGTGCAGTCTTCCGATCTCGGAGCGCTCGAAACACCCCATATAGTACCAGTTCCTACGGGAATGGAGATTCGACAGTGCACGTCTCAATCGCCGCTTGAAGCTCTCCTCGGTCTCCTTTTCGTCACTGTAAGTAAAGGTTACAAAATAGTTCCAGTCGTTGAGAAATGCCTTACGGCAAAAGCGCCGTTTCCGTACGTAATAATTGTGCTCCTCCCGGGCAAATTCCTCTTCAACGAATTTTTCCCAATTCTCTATGGCGCCGAAGGTGTCTTCCAGAGTTTCCATGATGTACTGCGCCTGTTTCTTGCCGCTGATGCCGGGGGTAAAGCTAACGCCATCCGCGGTCACGGATCTGGTGCCCGTGAGAGTGCTGCGATAAAGCTCTCGGAAAGCCAGTTCGTGGGGCTTCTTCGGACGCCGTTTTACGCCGGCATACGGGCTTCTGCCGGGGGCATGAGCTACATAGTTAGTACCATCATGAAAAACTCTGCAAAGCATATTTTACTCCTTTCTTTCGTCGTTCTCTTCTTCGCTATAATGCAATATGTAATAACGGAACAGCTTGTTGAAGAAATGACTGTGCTGCTCCATCAGTTCCTCGAAGGAGGGGTACAGGGCGCGATAGGCGGGCAGATCGTTCAAGCCGACGGGACACTCCGCCGTGAAGGGCTCTGTATACGCCTTAAAGCAATCGGTGGCAAAGCGGCGGCTGTAGATCACCTTAAGAGGCATATCCAGCGTTAGCTTCTCCTTATGACCGCCCGACTTGCCGCTCTCCAACTCGGTGATCTGACGGTAAAAACCGAAATCATTGGTGCGGCGTAACTGGTAGCCGTAAAGCGCCGACGCTATGCCGTTGAGGATATAGGTGATCAGACGATTATTGCCCCACTTATAGCGACCGTTCCAATAGCCGTCCTCCCACCAATTGAGATAACGGGAGATCAAACCATTGATGATCCAAAAGAAAGGCAGAGCGCTCCGTGTGCCGCTCTTGGGGGAGATATGGAGCACATAGCCTAACTCACGACCCTTGGCAGACCAACCCTCGGCGCGCTGAGAATCAATGAGAAAGTGGAAGAAACAGAAATTCTCCACTGTGGCGGCGTGGCCTCGGGTCTGAAGGTCCTCCTCGTAAAGGTCGTTCTTTTGGTTGCACTCCTCAGCTTTTGCCTTGACCTCTTGCAGTTGGAGGGTATTTTGCCGTTCCTGGGAGCCCTCCGAAACCATGGCGATACCGAACTCCAGAGTGCCGCTGCGCACGTTGTCCTCCAACATTTTCACGCCTCTGCGGAGCATATCGTGGTCGAGAATGTGCGACATGGTACTGATCTGATCCTGATCCCGCGCATCACGCGAAAAGAAATCGGTATCGAGCATCGGAAAGTTGCCCAGATCATGAAAAACAAAATCCTCACGCACCGCGTAATTGGCGACCAGCATCGAGCTTTGAAGCCAATAGATAAAGAATTCTTGGGAATAGTTTTTGATCGAAGTCCAGATATCTATGACCTGCAAATGATCGTCATACTCATAACGCTCCTTCTCAAAATCATAGTCGAAGATCTTCTCCCGGCAAGGATCCGCCTCAAACTCTGCTTGCAGCTCGTCCACCCATTTACGAATGGTGTAAAAATTCCAAACAGTATGATCCTCTACGCGGGCCCGGATCTCCAGTTCCAGATTGATCCAGGGAAAAGTGGGGAATTTCAATACGTTACGCGCCATAAGTTTTTGTGCCGTCTGTCGGAACAGGATCGAGAAGTACAGACCCAGGGCGGTCAAAAGCGTGGTCTTACCGCTGCGGGGCAGACCCACCAGGAATATGACCATGGGGAGTTTTGCTATCGTCTCAACAGTTTTAGCGACCATGCCGCGCAGGACCCGAAGGGCAAAGCGGCGGAAAAACCACCCACAGAATAGCGCCGCGAACAGGAGCCAACAGAAAAGGGGCAAGGTATGGAACGCGAGAAGCAGATCCGCGATCAGCTTCAGGAGTTGTACGCCTACGGTGGAAAAATCAAGAGTGGTGAGCATCCAGAAATAATATGCCAAAAAGGAAAATATCACCGTGAACACACCCAGATTTAAGAGCCAGACGGCAACGAACCAACCCCAGTAGGTAGATTCCCGAAAGAAGTGCCAAAATGCCTTACACCACGCAAAAACACTGCGGCAGGGCGTCACGACAAACCGTTTGAACAGACGCAAAGGAAGTGTATCTGCGTTATAATCGTTATTGACGCTCTCCCAGCTTAAAATCACAGGCAACGCCAAAGGAATGACCAGCAGGAACGCGATGCACAAATAAAACAGGATCCAAACGAACCCGCGAAGCAGGAAAAACAGATACGAAGCGAAATTCTCCCACACGAAGATCTCCCGCCATACACTGGTCAGCTTGTCCCGGATCCCCGATGCATCAATATTGAAGATCTCCATCAGGTCCACGCCTGAAAACTCATTGACTGTCTGCTCGGGTGCGCGCTCGGCGATCCCGATCAGATCGGTGACGGTATACGCCAGGGCACGTCCGAAGTCATTAAGAGACTCACCAACTCGCACGAAGGGATATTTATATACGAATATCCCCAGCGCCACCGAGCCCAGCACCAAGGCCAAACAGAGCAGATGACGGTAATCAAGTTGTTTTAACTTCTTCCACATAGCGGCACCTCACGCGACAAAGCACAGCAGATAGGCAAAATAGCCGATGCACAGCACCACGGCAAACAACAGGCACAACTGAATGCAGCGCCACAGCAAGCGGAAAAATCGTAATATATGTTTCATAAACACTTCCTTTCAAAAATCCCAAAATAAAGATTGACAAATTACTCAAAGCTGCTTTTAGATCTCCCCGGCATATTTCAGCCGGGGAATTTTTGTTACTTCTTCTTTTTTCGCTTTCCCTCATTCTTTAATTTTCGTCGTCGCTTAGCTTCTTCTCTTGCGCTTGACAAATCGTCTCCCGCAATGCCGAATATTGGTTTTAGAATCGGAAATACGAGGACAACGAACAAGATGATTAGAACGAAAGCTATCACGATGAAAATAACCCGCAGCGCATTTTTCAACCATTCGGGCAGACCGTTATCATCGCCACCACCATCATCGGTAAAGGGATTATCCTTAACAGGATCCTCAAAGATCACAATGTCGCCGAAAGAATTGCTCGTATTGCTGACGATCGGCACGGTAATGGCCTGTCCATTTTTAGAAAAAACCACGTGGACCAAATTCACGTCCATATAAGCCCATTTTTCGATAGCCATGGCAACAGGATCGCCAAAAATAACAGCTGCAACTTCCGGAACATCATAAACAGGAGTACAAGTATAATCGGACCATCCAAAACGAAGCAGAACCACTACCTCGTCATTGGCTGCAGCACTGGCGCAAAGCTTAGAAAAATCGCCAACATCGTTATATCCTAAGTACAAATCCTCGGCAACAGCCTCATACCGATCCGAAGTAAGAGAAGAATAAGCAGAAGGCTCAGTGATCACTTCTATCTTTTTTGCAGTAACATTGAAATCCTCATACACATAGGAATCGGTTTTCAGGTTTCGTTTATAATACCACTTATTCAGGTCAACAGACATCTGATAAGTAGACATGTTATAGAGATAATCCTTACCGTAATCGGCGGAATTATAGTCAATCAAGCAATATTCTTCGTATGAATAGAGTTTACTATTTTCGTACGAGGAATTATTATACCGTTCCAGAAAATACGTCTCTAATTCCTCTGCAGAAACAGCAACCATAGAATTTTTGCCATATTCAAAATCGAAATCCTTAGGAATAAGCGGATTTTCAAAATAATAAGCCAAGCAATCATAGCGATCGGCATCACCAACATTCAAATCACTTGCAAGCCAAGAGCTCTCAGTATAGATCCAACCGGGATCATAACCACCGGTAGTCCACCAGTAAGCGGGTTTTGCAAGCAAATCCATAACATCTATATTGCTACCATTGTCTCCAACTACGGTACCGCTCTTAATAGCATCAATTGTAGTTAAATCAAAAATATCCGGTCTTGTAACAATAATAGGTGTAAGTTTATAAGCATTATAAGCCGCTCTAATGCTCTGGATAAAGTCATAGCCGTCTGTATTGTAAGCTTTAAAAAGGGACTTAGGCAAAGTAAAATATGCCGAATTGATCTCATAATGGTCATAAATCGTAGCCGGGCTTCCATCGGTCTTGGCTCCGGCATTGGGGGAGATCCAATTGGTGAAACGAATCTTTGCATCCAGGGCATAAAGCTCCTTGAATTGGCAAGTCAAGGAACTATCTGAATCATATCCGGAAAAACAAAACGCACGCTTAATCGGGAAAGTCTTCACCGTTCCCTCAGCCAATAAGCGCAATGACGCTATATTGTAAATGCGTTCAGCATCGGTTCTCTGAGAACTGTACATTTGTGTCACAGAGCCGTATGTATCTGTAGTGACGACTTTGAATTTCAAAAAGCGGTTATCACGGGAAAAACCATCCAATTTCAGACCCAAATAGATATAGTCCTCACAAGAATCATTCAAACCGATCTGAATCGCATTAGAAGGATCATCCACCACCGTCTTGCAACTTGGATTATAGATATACACAAAAAACGCAAAACCGGGGGAGGCACTACTGGTTCGATATCCTATCTCTACAGCTGTCAATACATACATATTGTCATCTTGAGAATTTACAGGATACATCGATTCAAAAAAAGGCAGACCGTCAATCTTAAGTTTTGACAATTCCTCCATCACTTTACCGTCACCGGCTGCGGCAGATGCTGTTACCGCGAACACAGACGCCAAAATGCATAACATTAGAACTAAACAACAAATTTTTCGAAACATAACTTACTCCTCGCTTTCATTACGTTGCAGGAACACGGACGACGTAAATGTAAAGGTAGTCACCTAAAAACAAATCCGATATTTCATCAGAAAAACCAGCTCCTAAATACAAAGTCGCCGTTATCGTTTCTTCCACCATTAGCCCAGACCCAAATTTTACAACATTTCCGGCAGAATCAAGCAAGGTAAATTCGGAATAACCACTAACCTCACCCGATTCCTCACTTATCACCTGTGTTGGGTTATAACGAATATATTTGCCATTGTCTATTTTGTAATAACAATGATAAATATAACCGGGTTCAAAGGTCACACTGCCCATATCCATATTGGTCGCCTCCCACGACACCATAAACAAAGATTCACTCGGATCATAGAATTGAATAAATTGTCGGTCGGAATTGGAAGCAAAGGTCACGGTATCATAAACGTTGCCGTCACAAACTACCTCGCCTGCTGCCAAGCTCACTCCCGAATATTCAAAAAGATTCTCATGTCTGGCAGGATCGAAGGTAGATACATCAAGCGGATCAAAGAACGAATCCACTTCGGGAGTGGTTCCTGTATCGGAGTCTTCACCCGTATCGGGAGCGGTATCTGTTCCGGCATTGGTATTTGTATCGTTTCCCGGCGATGCCTCTACTTCATCAGAACCGAAAACGCCAATATGAACCGCAGCGCTTAACACAAATCCGCAAACCAACAGGGTTACCACAAATAAAATCAAAACTTTTTTTCCCATTTTTTTCACTCCTTTCAAAAACAGCCTACAGCCCCAAAGGCCATAGGCTGTCTTTTGATTCGTTATTTCAATCACACATAGTACGGATTCGTTTTCCAATCGGATGCCGCAATGGTGACTTCTGTGCCATCGTCTAACGTAACAGTAACATCGCCGGAAATATCACCAATGTAACTCCACGTTAAGAACATCACATTATGTGTTTCGTTGTAGTAGTAACCCATCGAACTGCCACCGTAATATTTGCTAATACTACTCGATTCCATACTACCATCAGACAAGGTCACCATATAGGTTGCAGTATCATCGGCATAGAGAACATCGACAACAAGCGAGCCTTCGCGGTTGTCAAGGCGAATTCCTTTTTGACAATGGGGGCATGAAGTGTCAACGCTGAGAGAATATATCGTACCAGTTGTATACACACGGTTGCTACAATATGGGCAACTCTGCCGTTGGAGACTATCATCGTCTGGAGCATTAAGGCTTAAATCCACCCAAGTCGAAGTTTCTATGTCCCACAAACAAACATCGGTATAGGTAATACCATCGCTATCGGCAGAACCGTTGCTGACCAATCCGGCGTCAATGGTAGTACCGTCGGAAAGAGTAATGATAAGATGCCCGCTTTCGTTTATGGTTGCGCCGGTTATGCTAACACCTTGATCACCTTTCTCACCTTGAGGACCTTGGACGCCCTGGATGCCTTGCTCACCCTGTTCGCCCTTTTCACCCTGGGGGCCTTGGACGCCCTGGATGCCTTGCTCACCCTGTTCGCCCTTTTCGCCCTGGGGGCCTTGGACACCCTGGATGCCTTGCTCACCTTGTTCGCCCTTTTCTCCCTGGGGACCTTGGACGCCCTGGATGCCTTGCTCACCCTGTTCGCCCTTTTCGCCCTGGGGGCCTTGCTCACCACTGGCGCCGGAAAGATCGGTGACCAACTTATAGCCATCCGCACGTTTGATATACATTTTCGCGTTGTCTTCGTCCTCGACATCACTGGTGTTGACCAGAACATAGCCGCCGATCGAAACACCATCGGTCTCAAATCCGGCATTCATAGCCTCCACGCTGGTAAACTCCTCCTGGATCACGATAAATTCGGCCGTCGATGTACCATCGGCATCGGGAGAAGTGTCCACACGATCCACCGTACCGGATGTGTTATTGAAGTTCGACACTCCAACAACACATCCCAGACAGACCAGGATCGCTAACAACGCAAGCAAAAACTTGGTCATAGCTGCACCCCTATTACTTGAAGTAGTTTACGATCTCATCCACGTCATTGCCTTCACAAAGGATGATCTCCAAGGTCTCATTGACAGTGGTATCAGCCTTGATCGTGATCTCGATCTTAACCTCGGTATCAGCAGTGATACTATCCGCAGAGATCAGTACTGCATCGCGATAACTGGACTTGATCACTTCGCCGGTAGACTTATTGACAACACTGACGTAAATGGTCTGGTTGGAACCTTCCTCAAGAGAGCCGTCAAAGATGTACGAAGTACCGGCTTTAAGCGTAGTAGTGCCGATCAGATAGGTAACATCTGCCCCGGCGGTGCCTTTGACTTTGATCGTGTTATCTTCTTCATCCAATTTAACGGAAATTCCGTCTTCACCGGAAGCGATCACACCGTTGGCATCGGCAAATGTCAAGGACTGATACAAGTTGTCTTCATTGACTTCCTTCACGTTCCATTCGGCAATGCCGAGCAGGTTACTGACCAGAACGGTCAGCAGCACGCCCACCAGTAACACGCCGAGAACACCGAGCAATCTTTTTACAGTTTTACTCATGTTTTTTTTACCTCACTTTTATTAAAATTGATATTGACATACCCAACAAAATCAGGTATAATATAACAAAGCGTGAGCCCGTAAGGGCAAAATAATGGTGAGAATTCGTTCAATACCCGTGGGTCGCTGAAAGGGAGCATTTTGCTCCCTTTATTTTTTTGGATAAACCCACGGAAATCGCTTGCCGAAATACTTTTTCTCATCATGACGCACACGCTTACCGATAAACATCGGTCTTGAATCCTTTGGATTCGGATTGGGATCAACCTTCTCATTCAAATGCCGGCCGTCTCGATCGGAGTGCATCACCTTACGGTAATTGTACTCACTTTCGGAACGCTCGGATACGATAAGAGTAGGGTGTCCTGATTTAAGGTACTTACGAAAATGGGGATAAAACTCCATTGAGTTATCCGCATTTGGCATTTCTTCGAGGCCGACAAAAAGGTTTTTCGCCGACGAGGTTACTTTTTTCCGTTTTTCTCCTCAAGATATTTTTTACGCTGTTCACGCTTCTTGGCCTCCCAGGCACGCACTTTCTCTCCTTGCCCATTTTTCAGCAAATGCAAGGTCGTATGATCCTGATGAGCTTTGATATACCCATCACGATACGCCTTTTGGGCATCTGTAAGAGGAGCGCCGCTGTAGTCACTTCTGTCATACTTCTTTTCATTGCAATACTTGACCACCTTGTCCTTCGGAGAAAACCAGGTCTTTTTCTCTCCTTTTTTGTTCATGTACTGTTTTGCCATCTTTTTTTACTCCTTTGGCTTTGATGTACCGCAAGCTGCAAAAACGGCAACGTTGCGGTTTTTGATCTGTTTGGTTGCTATATTCTTCAACGCCTGCTACATGGTTACCACCTCATACGCCCCTTTCTCGGTATATTTACAACGGGACCGGTACACATTTCTCCGCCGGAGCGCGCGTTACCGAATTACGGTTCCTATCCAGCAAGAGCAGGTATAGAACAAAAGTTCGCTTTGTGCGATCGTAACGGATCTCCAACGAATCAATGCGCAAATACACGATCCCGTCATAGACCATCTGACATTCTGTCAGCATCAGCTGCTTGGCATCGGCTTCACTCATTGTGCCGCCTTTTTCTGAGCCTTACGAATCAGGCATTCCAACATGCGCTTGTCGCTATCCTGGCGGGGCTTCATCTTACATTCCAGCACGTCGCCCTCGGCATCCAACGACATGATCTTGTAGGTGCAGCCCGAGATCTTTTGACCGTTATCGTCCTTCATCTCATAAGGCACCATCCAAAGGGGAAGTGCCACCGCATCGCCATAGACAAGATCCAGCAGGGAAAAGCCTCTCTTGTCGGGGGGATTCATTGCCACGCTGATCTTCTGCCCGCGCAACTCGCCTTCGATATTATACACGTGCACAGGCTTGGCGCCTCTGGTGCGGGGCTTCAAGACCACACGTCGTACCAGCAAGCCGGTAGCGATCGCATCGCCCTCGCGGCGCAGATCTTCATCATTGCCAAGATCATCGTCGTACCCTTCCGCGTCGTACTCAGATTGGACGGTCGGTGCCGATACCGTAGGGATTCCAAAGGGAGTAGGACTGACGGGAGTATCAAAGACCTCACCGGTCTGCTTGTCCACGTTCATTTCCGTTGCCTCGTTCACGTTCTTCTTGTTTTCTGCCATCTTGTTTTCCTTTCTGCCCTTTGACCCGGGCCCAGGGAAATAGTGTGAAGGCGAGTGCAGTGCGCCGATAGACAAAACCGCGGCTCGTTCTATCGACGGGTACACCCGCCCTCTATTTCCAAAATAGCAAAAAAAGTTTGTTATGAATTGTTAACTTTCAAATCGCAAAGCGCTTTTTTATGCAAATATCCAGTTACATGATCGTATGAATACCCCAATTCACACGCAATCTTACGCCAACTCCAACCTTCAAAATAGCGGAGACAGATCAATCGGCGCTCTATACTCGGCAGACGTTCGATCTCTACTTCCATGGCGCTGATACGCTCGTCCACGTACACTTTCCTCTTTTTCAAAGAGAGCAGTCTGCGATCATAAACCAACTCGGCAAAGGCAGAGCGATTCACTTCGTGATGCTGCTCCAACTCATTGATCCGTCGGCACAGCTCGTCCCATTCGTCGCATAGAGAGTTATATTCCAACAAATCTTCCTTTGTCATTTCCGCCCTCCTTGTACGTGATATAAAATTTCCATAAGGGTCTTACCGTCCAACGGGCCGTTACAGGAGGCAGTGGCAATGCACTTGCCCTCTTTATAGATCCACACACCAAAGGTCGTATCGTTTTGAAATATATTAAATCCGCCGATATGTAATAGCATCACTGCCTCCTTTCATTCCATGTCGCCATATGTCCGTTTTAATGCAGCTTCCCACATATCGTCAATGTCAAAGCTGCTTTGACTTACGGGCTCCTTCTTTCCTTCGGTTCTACCCATTTTCTCCTTTTGCTCATCACGATACCACAACAAAAGCGTGGCAAAATGATTCTGATAAACGTACCCTTTGCTCTCCAGCTTCTCCGAAAAGGCATCTATGAAAGCATCCGTATCGGGGATCTGCTCTTTCAAGGTCTGATATTCCTCGGGAAGCAAGAACACGTTCTGAAAACGTCCAAAGGTCTCCGTGCCTTCGCGCGCGGGAGAGGAAAACTGTTTACTTCGTTTACTTTCATTAGTGTTATTTTCCGTTCGGGCTTCTTCATTTTCCGTGCGGATAATTGATTTTTCCGTGTCGTTGATGTTTTTAAAGGTACACTTTAAAAGAGTATCGGGCGGGATCTCGTCTTTCGGCAAGACCCAATACTCTGAGATCAGCGGTATGGCAAGGCGGTTCTTCGCTACAATTCGCAAGTAGCGCCGCTGGATACCCACAGAAGTCAACACTTGGTGCGTATCGAAAACCCGCTTATCAAAAAGCGAACGCGCGACACACGCCCGTACGACCTGCTGCACAAGCCCTGGAGAACAACCACAACCTACTTCCTCTGAAAGCAGGATCGCGTCATCATCCTCCCAAACTCTGAAATACCCATTGTCCTTATAGCAGGAGTTCAGCGCAAAAAGCGCGATCAACACGCCTTTAGCGCCAAACTCCCCGCGGATCAGTTTGAATTTCTTATCTTCAAACAGTCCAACATCAAACGACCAGTAATCAACTCCACTTTTGAGCGGACGACCAGCCATTGTAATTCTCCTTACAGGCTCTGTTCCAGAGCCGCGATCTGTTGTTTGATCGCTGTCGCGAACTTCTCGGCGCCCTCGGCATCATCTGCCTTTACAGTAGCGTAGTGTTGAAGAAGCTCAGCGCTGCTCCTCTGCCAGGCTTGCACCGCATACAGGAACGCTTGCATATTCGGATTGGCGGCACGCTCCAGCTTGCGCCGATACTCCTCCTCGATCGTGTTCGCGCGCCCTTCGGCTTCTGCCACCTCTTTACGCAAGCGCTCGATCTCGGTTTCCAGAACAGGATCCGGCTTGACTTCGACTTTCGCCTGCTCGGCGGCTTCCTGGGCGCTCTTTTTCTGTGCCTCGGCTTTCTCCAACTTTTGTTTCAGTGTTTCCACTTCCTTTTTGAGTTTGTCTGCCTCATCGGCACGTTTGACTATATCCTCATTTTCCGCAATGGCCTTTTTTAAGGCTTCTGCATGGGCAGCCTTTTCGGCTTCCAACTGCTCGGTGGCACTTTGGGCTTTGCCCGTCTCAGCATCCAAATCTGCCACAAGCTGTTCCTTTTCTGCTTTGAGGATCCTGATCTGCTCCCGCATCTCACGGGTAGATTCGCTTTCTACATCATGATTTTCTACATACTCGCGACGCTGCTCGGGCTCAAGCTGAGCAAGCAACAGGGCTTTGGAGGGAAGCATAGAAGCGATCGCCTCAGTCACCGCATCCTCCTCACCGGAGATCAACTGCCCGCCATATGTATCTGCCAGCTTCATCAAGCGTTGCGCCGTGGAAATAGAATAATCCACATTATCCCGCAGCCAGTTTTCCCAATTGCCGTGACCGACCGAGGCTTTTGCCTCATTCAACAGCTCACCAATCTTGATTGACGAACGTGCACAGATCTCCCACGTCTCGCGCTTGATGATGTTGATCTCCAGCGCGATCTCGCTTGCCTCGCGTACCGGCAACACCTCTGCCGCAGGCGCAGGCAATTTCTCCTCGTTGGAACGCTCGGCCTTTTTTTGCTTGAAACGTTCCTCGTAAAATTCATCCATTGCACGCCGCTCTCTTTCTCGCCTGCGCTGCTCCTGATCGGATATGCCGCCACTTGCCTCACCGTTCGTGTCGTAGTAAATGCAATCCAACTCGTGGCCTTTATAAACGCACGTCTTGCGCTCACACTCATCCGCCAACGGGCATCTGTCGTTGATAACTTTCTTTGCCATATCTTAACCAACCTTTCTTTTGGCCCTCTCGGCCTTCTTTTTCGTTTCGGGTGCAAATCCAACCTCCAAAAGATCCGCCTCCAGCACGTCGGCAAGGAGCTTGCCCTGCAGGTGACCGTTGCGCACGACGGTTTTGTTCTGCCGGAGTTCGGCCAAGCCCTCGATGCGCTTTTCGCGGCTCGCTGCCGCCGCCTGCTTGTCCTTTTCGGTGAGCTTGTCCTGTATCGCCGCCTGCCACTCGGCCAAAAAAGCGGTGATCTCCCCGATATTGTGATCCTGTGTGTCGTTGTAAGTGCGCTTTTGCCGCACCGCGCCGCCCGGCTCCACCTCGATGGTATAATACGGGACGTTTGGCTTTTTGGCCTTGCGTACAAAGAGCAGAAAGCTCTCGCCGGAACGAATGCGGTCAAAGTAGCGCTCCGGAGCGCGGGCAATGCAATGATTCAGATCCTTGGCCTCATACAAAATGTCGCCGATGCACGTGGGCACCACCACGGCATATTTCTTGCCCTTGTAGGCGTATTTCTGCACCGTTTTGTAAAAAGCACGCACGCCTCCGTATTTGCGCTCCAGTGCCTTACCTTCCTTCTGCGCCGCAGTCATACGCGCCTTGCGAGCCTCTGCCCACTTGCGCCGCTGCTTACGCTCCTCGATAGCCTTCAACACATTCAACAGGCGGTCATGCTCGACCTTCAAGTCCTTTGGCATTGGCGACACGGTACCCACCATTCCCGCCTTTTCTGCCAAAGCTATGTAGTCACCCCACAGGGTGTAGGCCTCTTGCAAGGTAATACCGGGACAATGCCAACACCCACCGCCGCTGTTCTGCTGCACACGGTTAATGTAATTCATCAGCTCGCGCACCTCCACCTTCAAGCGCCGCGCCTTGGCAATAAAGGCATAAACACCTTTCAACCGATAGAAATTGTCATCCAGCTCCTTGGCCCTCTCCCAATCACGTCGTCCCTTGCCCTTGATCCTCTTGAAGATCTTGTACACGTCCAGATCATAGCGATACTTCGCCCATTCGTTGTACTCCTGTTTGGGCAGACGGTACAGATCCCACGGTTTTTTCGCACTCCAATCAAGCAGTGAGGTATTGTCACGGTTCTCCATCACCACCTCATAAACAAGAAAATCATGCTTCATACGCGACAGCATCTCCAACTGAGGGTGCTCTGCGTAATGGCAAAGATAACGGATCGGGTGATTGGCCATATAGAAATTGCTCATGCCGTGATAGCAGAGGAAAGTGTCCTTCAGATCCTGTACATAGGCGATGTGATAGTCGTATTTCTCGGCATACAGCCCGTGGTTCCAGGTAAAGGGCTCGGTGGCGTGCGTCTCATACACCAAAGGGCGGTCACTCGACCACGCTTTCCAATGGTCGTAATGCCCGGGCGTTAGATGGTAACGGGCACTTTCCCAGTGCTTTGTTTTGCCGTGCAGATAGTTCACGATCTCGCCGGTCGCGTTCTTGTAGCAGTAGCCGCGGTCAGCATAGATGGCGCGGATCCACACATCGTCGTGACTGTTTGCCATAAACACCGCCACACAATTGCTCTCCCAAAACCCACTCACGTCGCTCACCTTCACGTTTTTGACCATCGCCCGCGCACCGCACAAGGGGCATTCCGCATAGTCGTTGTGTTTAGCGCGGAACAAAGCAAAATCCTCAGCGCTCATCACGTCTCTCAGCACCAGTTCGCCCTCCTCAAAGGTCTTATGGCAAGCGGTGCAGGTGTACCGTCGGTGCCCCTTCTTGATCGTTTCAAAAAACAGATACTTGCGAAAGCCCTCGTCGATCTTGTCGTATATGTACTGCGGAATCTCGGGCATTCCCGCAAATTCGTCCTTTACTGTATCATTCATTCTTTGATTTCCTCCTGTCCGTTAATATCAACATAAACGCCCTCGGGCACATCCACGCCTACCACGTAAACCGCAATCTGCACGATCTCGCCGTCCTCCTCGCGAGCCATCGCCAACAAATCGCCCTCTTTTCCCTTGGCGTAAGGGTGCCGTCCTCTCACTACCACATAGCCGTTCCACGCCTCTCCGCGCCCTTGCTTTGCCACAAAGCACTCCCGCTCCGGGTGCTTTGCCATATAGAGCAAAATGTGCAGAAAGTAATCCTTTGGCTCCAGCACCCGCAGGATCGTCAGCTCGGTGCAGGAGATCTTGCTGTCCACCGCGTCCTCGTCGGTGTCTCCCTCTACGCCTACGATGCAGTAAACCGAGCCCCGCAGGTTCGGATAATACCGCAAACAATCGGCGGGATCCTCGGCACAGTGCCAGCCGTTTTTCACGCAGTTGGCCTCGGAGGTCACATTCTTCTCGCCGATGGGCTTGAAGGCAGCGCCACGACACACAAATCCCGGCTCGAAAGCCTTATATGCAAGTCTCATGGCGCACCTCACAGAAAATTCAGCAGATCCTCGAATTTCAGTTCCAGGATCTTCGCAGACGTCTGGTTTTTCGCCGGCATGGAAATCTTCATGGACCACTCTACGTCCGATTCGGGAAAGAAATACCGCGCCGCCATACGGTATACCTCAAAATCCGAAAGATATCCGAGCCCTCGCCCGGGGAGCGTCATTGCCTTCATGCATCCGACCAGGGACTTGTCCTGTGCCATCACGGCGGCAGCGAACTCCTCGCTCTGCTCGCAGAACTGAGCGCACGTCTTTGCCACGTGGGTGGCAAGATATTTCTGCATATCCGTGAGCCCGTCGTGCTTCGCCTCGGTCAGCTTCCGGATCGCGTCCGTTTGTATCTGTGTCATACTTTCATCTTCCTTTCAAACGATTTTCTTCTAAAAACTTTCGGTAGATAGCAATGATCTGATTGTCATGCATGTGGGCGACCTTCTTACGCCAACCTTCACCGGTATAGACTTTGCTCAGCTCAGCGCGCATTTGTTCAACCGTCATATGTACCTCCTTCAAAAACCGCAACGTTGCGGTTTTTCAACCATTGTAATAATATTCAAGCGCTTCCGAAGCGGTAAACTCATCAATGGCCCAGCCCAACGCCCGAAAAAATGCATCTCGTTACTCCTCTGAAATTTCAACATCACCGTATCGAGACAAATCATCAAAAGCCTTTTGGCAATAGCCCTTCATGATCTCATTTTCCTCATGAAAGCCCCAGTTTGCTACTTCTTTTGCCATATTATCACCTCCTCAATTCTTTTCATTTTTATCTCCTTCAAAAACAGCAACGTTGACGTTTTTGACTTATGTATTTGCATTGCTGTTTTTCTTTAAGATCTCAAACTCTTCCGGGTGAGCCGTGTAGTAATTGCTCATGGCCTCCGAAAGCCGCTGCATCATGCGGTCGCACTGCTCTTCGGTCAGCCGCTCGACCTCTTGGCCGCCATAATAGAGCTTGACTGTGATCTCTTTTCTTGCCATCACTACCTCCGTTCCGCTCATTGCCCGAGCGCCTTTCCTTTCTCAAAATATGAATTATAAATTTTGGGGGTTAAAAAGCGAATCACAAACCGATGAGCTCTTGCTCGGGGCTCTTTTCTTTTTCTGTCATTGGGTTTTCTCCTTTTTGTTTAACGTATTAAACACTATCGCTAAAAAAAAGAACATCTACAGTCGTATCGAGTGCTTTTGCAATTTTCAAAAGCGTTTTTGTCGTAGTTGTCCTATCTGTGCCACTCTCCAGAGCTGCAATAGTTGCACGACAAACACCGCTTTTTTGAGCAAGTTGCTCTTGTGTCATTTTCTTTTCATCACGTTTTTCCTTAATTTTATAGCCCATAATAATCTCCTTTCAGGCCGCTTTGTTTAATTGGCTAAACACATTATACAACAACAAGGCGGTGCTGTCAAGTGGGTTGAACAAAATTTGTTTAATTTTTTTGACATTCCTGTTGACATTCGGCCTCCTTCATTGTATAATGAATTAAACAAGCCCAGGAGGTTATATATGGAAATTGGAAAATTGATAAAAGCATTTCGAGAAAAACAGAACATGTCACAAAGACAATTCGCAACTTCGTGCGGAGTTTCAAACGGATATATCTCAATGCTGGAAGAGGGAAAAAATCCAAAAACAAACGAGCCAATAGTCCCATCCGTTTCTACAATGAAAAAAATCGCTACCGCAATAGGTATATCCCTTAATGAACTGATGGACGCCGTGGACGAAATGGATATATCGATCATTCCAGAGATTCGCCCCATTATGCGCAAGCGGCTCCCCATGCTGGGCAATGTGGCTTGCGGTGAACCCATCTGGGCCGAGGAGGAGCACGACGCCTACGTGATGACCGATGCCTCCGTAGATGCTGACTTTACCCTGATCGCCAAAGGTGACTCCATGATCAACGCCAGGATCTTCGATGGTGATATCCTTTTTGTTAAAAAGACGGAAATAGTCGCCGACGGCGAGATCGCCGTAGTCCTGGTGGACAACGAGGCCACCGTCAAGCGCGTATATTATGATAGGGACAACAACGTCATGACCCTGATGCCGGAGAACCCCACACACAAGCCCATGCGCTTTGAGGGATCCAAACTGGACGAGATTTGCATTCTCGGCAAGGTCGTAGCGGGTCAATTCGGCGTAATATAAAAAAAACAGGCGACAGCCGTAGCCGATCCTGACGATAACTATGACGAGGTAAAAAATGAATAGCCAGTTAATAGAACCAACAGCAGATCTTACAACAGCACATGAACGTCCCAAATTAACCGCCGAACAACAAATAGAACACTTGAAAAGCAAGGGCGTAAAATTTGAAAAATGCTCCGAGGAAGAAGCCCTCGGCTACCTAAGAGAAAACAACAACTATTTTAAGCTTCGTGCTTATCGCACCGGCTTTGAAAAAATAGAGAATGGCGACAACGCCGGAAAATATATTGATTTAGATTTTGCAATGCTTCGTGATGTCGCAATTATTGATATGGAAATGCGCTATAATATTTTGCCGTTAGCTTTAGATATAGAACATTCCGAAAAAGTGAAGCTATTGCGATATGTCTCCGAAAGCAACGAAGACGGTTATTCTGTTATTTCAGAATACATGAATTTTTTGCAAGAGCAAGAAGAGCTTGGGAAAAACACAGCATACTCTTCTCTCAAAAGCGAAATTGCAAGAAATCAACAAAACAGCTATTGCAGCGGCATCGTACAGAAATATCAAAACAATTTTCCAATCTGGGCCTTTTTGGAAGTTATTACTTTCGGCTCTCTTATCCATTTTCTTCGTTTTTGTCTGAGCTATTTTGAAGATAAAGCATTCACCAAAATGTTTGAAAACGATTATTATTTACTACGCTCAATCAAAACCATTAGAAACGCCGCAGCACATAGCAATTGTATCTTAAATCAATTACAGAGAAATACATCTAAACACCCAACAGACTACGAATTAAACCGCGAGCTTAGCAAACTTGTTTCTAAAAGCCAACGAGACAGACTTATGAGTAGTGCCGCCGTTCAAGACTTCGTTACACTGCTTTTTGTACACCAAAAAATTGTGTCGAGCACCGGCGTACGCAAACACCGAGGGGCCGCATTAAAACAACTGACTGACCGGATGTGTTATCACGCAGACTACTATGCAAACAATCCGGTAATATCTACCTCTTTTGATTTTTTCAAAAAAACTGTTGACAAATTCTTTGAGGTGTGATATAATAACCGCACATAGAAAAAAGAGTGCTTTTGCACATTCTTTTTGCGGAGCGGAGTCTGCGTGACTTCGCTCTATTTTTATTTATTCCAAAAAAGGAGGAGCCCTATGGCAGAACTGTTGAAGATCGCCGCAGCCTACATCCGCGTTTCGGATGAACGGCAGGACGAATACAGCCCCGACAGTCAGCTGAAGAAGATCCGCGAACATGCTGCCAAGGAAGGCTACCTCGTCCCCGACGAATACGTCTTTTACGACGACGGCATCTCGGCCAAGAGCACCAAGAAGCGCGACGAATTTAACCGCATGATCGCGATCGCCAAAGACAAATCGCACCCTTTTGACGTAATCTACGTGTGGAAATTTTCGCGCTTTGCCCGTAACCAGGAGGAGAGCATGGTCTACAAAAACCTACTCCGCAAAAAAAGCGTTTCCGTCGTCTCGGTCTCCGAGCCGATCCCAGAGGGCCACTTCGGCACCCTGGTGGAACGAATCATCGAATGGATGGACGAATTCTACCTGATCAACCTCGGCGCGGAAGTGGTCCGCGGCATGACCGAAAAGGCCTCCAGAGGCGAGCCGACCTGTGCCCCGCCCTTCGGCTATATCATGGAAAAGAAAAAATACCTTCCCGACACCGAAAGCGGAGCTGCGGCCGTTGTATGCGAGATCTTCGCCCGATACGCCAACGGCGAGGGTCAGCGCGAGATCGCCGTCAATCTGGGCGAGCGAGGCGTGCGCACACGACAAGGAAACCCACCCGACAACCGGTGGATCGAGTATATCCTGCACAATCCTTGCTACATCGGCAAGATCCGTTGGAGCATGGAAGGAGCGCGAGCCGTCAGCAAGCGGGACTATGAAAACGAAAATATTCTAACGGTCGACGGCCATCACGAGCCGCTGATCTCCACAGAGCTATGGGAGAAGGTGCAACACAAATTGGAAGAACAGAAAAAGAAATATGCCCCTCACGCGCGTAAGGAGCAAACGATTGACTATATGCTCAAGGGGCTAGTACAGTGCAGCTCCTGCGGGGCCACGCTTGCCATAAACGGCAGAAGCGGCAAAAGCCATGTGCGCTGTCTGCAATGCTGCAACTATGCCCGGGGATCCTGCCACACGTCACACTCGGTGACGTTGCCCAAGATCGAGGCGGCGTTTATCCGAGGACTGGAGGAAGCAGCGGGCAACAAACAATTTGCTATTTCGCCTGCCAAAGCAAAAAAATCAGAGGTCGATACCCCCGATTTTGAAAAGCTGATCGCTCTGGAACAGCGACGACTGGAAAGAGCCAAGGATGCGTACCTTTCCGAGATAGATACCATTGAGCAGTACGGCAAGAACAAAGCGGAGATCACAGCACGGATCAAGAAGCTGACCGCTATGCGGGATAAACAGCAAGCGCCCTCGACGGTCGACGTCGAAGCATTGGCAAAAGAGGTCCTGGCGCTGATAGCCTTCTTGAAGCGGAATGATGTCACCGACAAAGCAAAAAACGAAGCGATCCGCACCATGATCGACAAAGTGGTCTACTGCAAGCCCTCGGAAAGTATCAGCATTTTCTTTAGGAGAAACTGATTATCATAAATTACAATCTGGCGGCCCCGACGGCGAGCTGGCCGCCGCCATGCGCTATCTTCATCAGCGCTACTCCATGCCCTACGACAAGGTGCGCGGAATCTTAACCGATGTAGGCACCGAGGAGCTGGCCCACTTAGAGATGATCGCCGCCATTCTTTATCAGCTCACCAGAGACCTTTCCCCCGAGGATATGAAAAAGGCGGGTATGGATCCCTATTTTGTGGATCATACAACCGGTATCTATCCCATTGCCGCCTCGGGCGTGCCCACCGACATGAAGTATATCGCCGTCAAGGGCGATGTGCTGGCCGACCTGAACGAGGATCTTGCCGCTGATGCTGCAATAACGCAAATGCAACCTTTATCAAAAAACAGCAAAAAAACTTGTAAAATAAGGCTTTTTCACACTTTGGCAAAACGCTCAAAATTTGCCACCCTGCTATCATATAAGAGCAACAACAAGCATTTTTAGCAAAAAATCAACTTAATTTATTAAAAATTGATAAGGACAAGCTGTCTCTCTATTCATAGAAAAAACGATGCCCCAAAGCGCGGAGCATCGTTTTCTGTTTATATATTTTTTTAAATAAGCGTCACTTAAACGACGGTGCGTGAGTCTCGCCCGTCGCGAACGTATTCGGCCCCGGATTCGACAATGAGAAATACATCTTTGCCGCCTTGGTCGTACCAAAGTCACGGTTTGAGCCTGTTTCCTGCACCTTGTTGAAGGCATCACGGAACATCTGATTGTGCGCTTCCTCGCGGTTGAGAAGAAAGTCTATGGTTTCGCGCACCTTCTTGTCCTCGATCTGACGGTAGAGATATTCGTATACCACCTTGGCTCTCTGCTCGGACGCAATGTTGGAGAGCAGATCGGCGCACAAGTCGCCCGTGACTGTAACGTAATCGCCAGTCCAAGAGTAGCCCGAAGCGTTGATGAGTCCCGGATTGAGTCCGTTCTGAACGTGTGCTTGTATCTCTCCTGCCTGCACCTTCGCCGCATCTACATCGTGACCGTTGAGCAGATTGATAGTCTGCGCAATCATTTCAAGATGCCCCAGCTCCTCGGCAGCAATATCAAGGAACAGATCCTTGATCTCTGGATCCTTGATCCTGAAGCTTTGCGACATATACTGCATAGCCGCCTTGAGTTCGCCGTTTCCGCCACCAAGCTGTTCCTGAAGCAAAACGGCATACTGCGGATTCGGTCTCTCCACCTCTACGGGATGAAATAACTGTTTTTCGTGTTTGAACATATATACCTCCGTTTTTTTATTCACCGTTATTATTTCCCAAAACGGAAGAAAATATATTGCTGAAGGTATAAAATATATGTGATACTATAAAGTCTCATTCAAATCGGCATAATTAGGTTTTACCCGCTTGTCAATCATTTCTTCGGCTAATTTTAAGAATTTCCATAAATTAGCCAAAGTTTTACCTTTTATACTATGACCGCTTCATTCTCCATACTCATTTTGCAATCGCAATAAACTATAGATCATAGCTTTACCGATAGAATGAGTCTGGTATAAACGCATTTTCGAGTGTGACCGCCTCAGCAGTCCTCTTAACGCATTTTTTCCCAATGATACAACTATGATATGACGTAAAAACCGTAGATTTTTTATGTAAAAATGAGTCAAAAAATCGATGTTCAAAATACATAAGTTTCTTCAGAGCAAATGCAAGGTAATATAAGGCTTTTTGAGAGAAAAAATAAGATTTTTACGGCAACGCAGGCTTACAATATGCCGCAAATTTGCCCCCAACTCATTTCAAAAATTCCGCGCTTCTAATTTGAAACTTCGGTGTAAATCACCTAATTTTGCACTCAAATCCACCATACTCATTTTGAATTCGTCCCACACTGAGACGAAAACTGTACCAAAAATCAAATCCGAAATCAGTCTGATACACGAGCGTTTGGGGAGCCACCACCCCCGGCAGTCTTTAAACTGCAATTCGTACAATTTCACACAAAAAAGCCTGAACAAAGTAATCCGTCATACTTGTTTAGGCTTTTCGTTTGTCATCATTATTACATTTGTTGCGTCTTTCTTTTTTTGACCGTCTTTGTTGCCTCAAAGCTTACGTTCACAAGGAACTGCACCACATCATCGGGCGCATCGGTCAGAAGCACGGAGATCCAATGGAGCTTGTTCATGTGGTACGCCGGGTAGACACCGTCAGTCGCTCCGAACGAACCGAACATTTCGGTCGGGAGCTTGAGATTGACCACATCGATTACCTCGTCGCTATCAAACCCAAATTTGCGCCGGGATACGCGCATCACAATCGCATACCATTTGCGGTTATCCCTATGCCTGAGCACCGCAGACTCATGAAGATCGTCAAATGGATAGTCCGGCGATGTGCTGTATGTATTGAAGCAATATTCAAGAAATTCTTGTTTTGTCATCGCCAGACCTCCATACCATTTTGCTCTTTAAATTAACACTGCATTTTCAACAGCCTATTTTCTTCAGAAAGTGTAGGCAAATAATGCGCATTAGGAATTAATGTAAGAAGTCTTTTGACTTAATGATTTTCAGAAAACAAGAATTCCCATCAACCAGTCATATATACTTTTTACGTACGTGTACTCATCAACGGGAACACTATAGCTTTCCTTTGAGAGCTTGTTTGATATAGAATTGACCTTGAGTAACCAATCCGTTTTTACATCTTTGCCCCCTATGAGATTAGCTTCTTCGGGACGGACAAATGTGTCTTCGAAAAACAGAGACCAGTTTTTGCCGTTGAGTACGATCTGCTTACACTCGGGGAGTGTAACATAATCCCACACGGGAATATCAATTTCTTCTCCTGTGTTGGTCACATGGATATACATGGCTTCATCTGCCTCACCCTTTGCACGGGTATAAATGTTTTTGGGGAGGCCTTTAATTAACCAGCTTTCTCCAAAATAATCATTTAAGCGCTCAGAGATCAACAGTTTAACCTTGGTTACAATTTCCTGAATCATAGAAACTGTTTCATCGTTGTACATCTTTGTTTCATTTTGCCAGAACTCTTCTAATCCCTCGGGAGTGAAGTCGGGACGCATATCAGCAATCGCCTTTTGATATGCTCTCCAGAAACGAGTATCAGCACCGCCACCGAAATATCCGCGTAAATCTTTGCGCTGTTCTGCGTTCAAATTGTTTATGTAGTCGGTGAGCGGCTTCAAGTAGTATTGGATGAGACCAAACATATCGTCCAATGCTTGCGTCTTGGGGTTAATCATTCCTTTCTCAACAAGCATGTTTACGACATCATCAATAACGCGAACTACGGCTTGTATACCACGGTTCATAGTGAGCATTCCGTTGTCACTGTCGCCCTTATCCCATTCTTCCAAACAGGTCTCTCTGATATAGAGTAAACATTTTTCGATAAATGGATAAAACAGATCGCAGGTCTCTTGGTTATCCTTACAATCAAAAGTTCCTTCTTTTTGAAGAGCATTCTTCTTTCCGTAACTATCGAAGAATCTACACTTCTTTAGAGCCACTTGCAAAGCCTCGACTGTAATGCATCGGGTAGGAGTAGACTCGTTTTCACCAATTACAATTCTTGAGTTAAGAGGAGATGTCGCTTCTTCTCCAAGCATTTGTGCAATCTTAGAACGAAGAGCTTGACGCTGTTCACCAAGGTCCGGAGATTCCCAAAGCATGTCCGCATTTAATGTTACGCGGAGGGACTTGGGAACAGCCTTTTGATTTTCGTTGATATCCATAAAGAGTTTGATTTGCTCTGTACGATCCAAATCTACAAATGCAACAACAGGAATAGTATTGGTTGCAGCATAGAGAGAATCCGAATATCCGTACAAACGATGCTGACCGTCAATAATATAGGCAGATCTATATCTCTTGGGAATGTGCAAGATACCAATTTTCGAAATGGTGCTATCCACTTTCGAAGAAGATTGATCGAATGAAAGCCCCTTTCCATTGGTATCAATGCTAATTATGATGGAATTGGGAAAATATCCGCCATCATTGATAAACGAACGTACTTCCTGAAGACGTTTCTTTTTAATTAAACGCTGATATGTAGGCATCATATTTTTGTTCGCTTCAGAACGATGCAACACATATCCGATCTTCAGAAGCTTTTCAGGCTCAATGGAAAAAGAATAATAGGTATATCCGCCCATTTTGCCTTGAATGGCAGGAACTCTGTCATCCATATTCTTAATTTCTTGGTTGGCGAAAAGGCTTCCCAAAAGTTGATATCTCGAACATGATCCAAGATGCTTTGCCAAATCGGAATAGTATTCGATCGTTGTATCGCTGAAATAGGCAATCCCTACCTTGTCCAAAAGTGCGAGATCGCGACGATTCATAATGAAATTATGCGATGCCCAAATAAATTTGATCTTTCTGCCAGGATATTGCTTGAGAACTTCTTTTCTTATCCCTGCAATTTTGTTGCTAAAATCGTTAATTTCAGTAGCAAAGCTACGCTCAACCATCGTCTCAGAAGCGTGACACAAAACGATTAGAACAGTTTCTTCATCTACCGCAACAATACCGATGCGTTCTTTTATGTCATCATTGTTAAAGTCATAAGATATTTGTATTCCATTCTCTTCATTAAGTCCGTTAAATCCCATGCTTGCAAACAATAACCAAATGCGATCTTCAAATTGTTCGCTTATGGGCTTTTCTTTTGAAACACCAACGAATTTAGGACTCTTATAATCTTTGCTCTTCTCCCACCCGGCATCAATATACTCGGGAAGTTCCGAAGCTAGAATCTTCTGTGAAACAAATATTTTTTTGTGATTGCTTTTGGCAGTAGCCAACTGTTTATCGAATACTATTTGTCCCCAATCTGTTCTTCCCATTATACATCTCTCCTTTCGGGTATGTTTGTGAAAATGTATTCTTGAACTCTTCCTCTAAAGGATTTTTTGCCGCCAATCAAACTGTTTCGTTCAAGAGTTATCATACGTCCTTTTCCTGCGAAAATGTCCGTAATTGTCGGGTGAGCTGCATTCGTCATAATATAATAAGCCCCTATGTTATTAATGTGATCAATTAATTGAGCTAATCTTCTTTGATCGTCGAGTGAAAACCATGTGGAATTATATCCAACAAAGCCGGTGTCCTCTTTTGAAACAGTATAAGGAGGATCCAAGAACACCAAGTCTCCTGCAACTAAATTGGGTTGTATAGCGGCAAAGTCCTGACAGGTAATATTAATGCCGTTAAGCTTTACTCCAACATCTAAAATTCTTTGACAATTAAGGGTTACTTCTTTTTTTCCATACGGAACGTTATACTTTCCGTTTTTATTTACTCTGTATATACCGTTAAACGAGGTAGCATTCAAATACAAAAATCTTGCGGCTTTTTGATGTTTATCAGTAGGTTCGGTAGCTCGAACTGCATAATAACTTTTTTCATCGGTTTTATATTCTTTAAGGTGTTCAATGATTTGTTGAGGATTATCTCTTACCTCACAGAAAGCATCAACCAATTCAGCGTTCAAATCCGACAAATATCCGTTGTGGGGAATATCCAGTGAGAAGAAAATCGACGCACCACCCATAAATGGTTCATAGTAATTGTTATAGTCAAGCCCTTGAATAAGTTGGGATACATATGGAACAAGCCATGACTTGCCTCCCGCCCAACGTATAAATGATGTTATTGATGCCATTAGAAATTCCTCACCAACTCTATAAGATAATATTTCGCTCTTGTATATGCGATGTAATTCATATTTTCCGTTGCGACTATATCATGTATGTAGATTACCATATTGGATTCCAAGCCTTTATACTCTTCGATAGAGTACACCCCTATTTCTGTTTCGCTACAAGGAGGTCCATCAACGAATTTCCATTTTGCTATACCATCAGGAAACTCACGCAACAGTTTTTCTTTGTTGTCAGATATAATCACCAGACAATCGTTTTTTAAATATTCTTCTTCGAGATAACGTCTGAAAAGTGTTTCAAGAAGTAGAATCAGCTGACCGCGTTCGGATACCATCTCTGTGATAGGAGTAGGGCCTTCAACGGGATTGGCAATCATATCAGTTCCGAGATTTGTTTTGTCAGCAACCCAATTGTATATATTCGCTGTGTTTCGGATATTTTCTCTCAGCAAATACGGTGCTTCCTGAATACCAAATCCATCGCCGAAGCTATCTTCTCTCAGTACTTGAATATCATCAAAGAATACGCCGAGACGAGAGTTTTTCTCATCAACCAACAGCTTTTTTACTATAGTTGCCCACTCCGAAGTGAAATCCTGAGCTTCATCTACAAATATAGCGTCATACTTCGGGCAATCCTCGATCAGATTATTGCTTAATCCAATGAATGTTGGCTCGTAGAAGGTCTCAAAATTATGTATTACACCTTGGAACAAGGAACGAATATCTTTTACGTCCACTGTATTACCAATATGGGAATGCACCATTTCTGCAAGTGGTTTGGAAGCACACACAAATAACACCTTTTGCTCAGATGTCTCGGTAGCATTTTTGGCCATTTTCATAGCAATCCATGTTTTACCTGTGCCTGCGCCTCCGCGCATATAAAACTGTTTTACGTTTGAAAGCAAATATATGTAATTATCCTGCACACGATTGATCACATTCAGTTGTTGATCTTTGTATCGGACAAGAGCCCCTGCGGCAGCAGAAATGGCGAGTCTATCACGGATTAATTCCAGGAAGGCATGGTGTTGACTTAATGGATAAAAGCGTCTGCCATATGAAGCTCCCCCCCATAAACGAAACATTTTTTTGATTCGATTATAGAGATTGTTTAAATCATTACTATCTATAGTACAATCACGGTCTCGATTGCTCAAATCAACATCGTTTCCTATAGGATAGAAAGGAAAAACAACGCCTGCGCCAAAGGTTCCAGAATACTTCATGTGATACTTATTAGAAAAGACCTGATTAAAATAATACATGTTCTTTTCTGCTTGGGCGTACGGCGACATATTAAGTTTCCGCTCTCCATGGACTGCATCCGAAAGATACCAAACATTATCCTCAATTCGAATACCACTCCCGCCTTTTACCTCAAGACAGAGAAAACCATAATCCGGGCTGGCAACAACAAAATCAGCTTCTGATTTTACCAAACGTCCGGCATTATAGCTTGTCCAGCTAACAGAATAGAACACATCAAAGGAATCAGGAAGTTGATTTTTCAGTTCCTGATACACAATTCGTTCTGAATCTGTAGGCATATATTCGTTGATATTTTTCGGATACATATTTGCCATAATTACATCTCCCAAAAACCAATAGTTGGTGTTTCAGCACCGTCTATTGAATACAGATATTTTCTTCCAAGTTCTGCGTTAAAGTGATTGCACGATATCTCCGGAATGATTAAACAAGCGCTACAAGCAGTATCGTCTCTTTCCGTACAAATCGGATCAAACACACAATTCTTGGTTTCATCAAATGCTTTTTTCAAGAAATAAGCGTAGTTGGTTTCAGCCATACCAGACAATGCACCAAGAGGGATGCCTTGGCTGGTCTGAGCATAAATGAATATGCTTGCCGTTTCGACAATGATTATTTCTGTCAAGGAATTACTGGAAAGACCACTTAATTCGCCGGCTGCATTCATAAATGCATGTGACATTGAATGGAGCAATGCAAAAACATTCTTTGTGATGACTTCGCTTTCATCAATTTCTCCAAACATAGAAATTACATCGCTATGAACATACTCCGCAAACCATTTTTTTACGGATACTTCATCGTCAAGGTCCGGTAGTTGCTCTTCAAGGATAATATCATTATCATGCAGCCACTCAATGATTTTTCTTCGATCAATTTCAAAAAGGATACCCTCTGTATCCAATTTTGCACCGTACACAAGATTTGCAGTTCCGTCACGTGTTTTGTCATAGGCATTGAGCTTTAATCTACAACGGGAGTTGTTGTTGGAAGCAATCTTAGGATCAGCGCTTCTTCGAGTATAGCCATAGGTGCAGTTAAGGATTTGAATATCGCAAGAAACTTGCATATTTTTGATTCCTAACTTGGCGTTCAACTCATGCACCTCATCAGCGGAATCAATAAACTCCATTTCAAGCTGGCGCAGAATTGCTTCCTCCAAAGTTACAATTCTCTTCGCATACTTAAGAGTATCGTATTGCATCAATTTGAAAGAAAAATGACCGAGCCACTCTGTATACCCAACGGGGTCCTCTGCTTTTCTCTTTGCAAACAAATCATCGCACTGTGCAACATATGTTTCAACGCTTTTTGTGTTAGGATTATCCTGCATGAGCTTATTAACAGCGCTTTCGAACTGGTCTGCCGGTATTAAACCGATATCTATTAAAGAACGTACCTGTTGTTCGAACTGAAGCCGCTGGGCATCGCTTCTAAATGCATCGCTGAATGCCAAATCGATATTGTTTAGAATCTCTTCGTAGTCTTCAGCCGATATCTTATCAAACCAACGCGATACGATCGTTTTTTGAGCGTCCAAGCCCTTTTTATAAAACCGTCCACAACGTTCATCCACCAAATTTATTACTCTCAGAGTAAAAGGCTTGTAATTCCGTCCGGAATTTGCGTTGTCAGGAACAAGTCTTGAATTGCACGTAGGGCATGGTAGCACAAATTCTGCAGGCTTGTCAGCGAGACCGCTTTTATAAAACATTTTATACTGTGTTTCATTGGGGCGATACTTAAAATCTTTAACGCCTGGTACATAGGGAATTTTAATGGGCTGTGCATGACCACATTCGCATGCATAAATCATCTGGAGCTGTTTTACGGCCCATTTACCACATTCCTTACATTTCCAAGTATACTTATCTACATCCGATGGATTTCTAACATCAAAAACCGTTCCGCACGAGCTGCAATAGAACACCAATGGCGACATTTCGCCAATAATATCCGGAATGCCTTCATTACATGCAGTTTCTACAACCGAAAAGGTGTGCGTACCATGAGTGATATCGAATGCACTAATATCGCCTCCGCGATCCCCAAACAACTTTATTTGACGCTTTATTTCTTCCTCGATAAAGTCTTCATAGATGTCGGACATCTTGATATAGTTCCAATTCTTGATCCTTGCAGAAATGGCACGATCAGAATCACCTTTTTCAGATATCCACATATCGGGTAAAAATCTGTATACCGCTTGTGTTTTACTTCTTTTCATTTTTTTCTCACCTCAGATCTTTATCTCAATCTGTTCTTCTGTATCGCGCAAGCTTGTCATAGGCGTTTTCTTGCCGCGTGAGAATTTTCCAATAGCGTCAGAAAGAGAAAATTCATTTGTGAAGTTGCCATTTTTAAGTCCGGAAAGGATGTTGTTCGTTTCTTCAGCTATAATTTCTTTGTACGCAAGCGACATCTTTTCTTGGTTGTTGCAGCCATATGCATTAATCAGCTTCGACATAACGTCGTCAATATCAATATCTTCAGAACGCAACAGCTTTTGCACTTTTATAGCCTGATGCAAGCTATCGGTGCCTGTAATGATTGTATAGTGTTGCCTAATCAATCCGGACAGCAATCCCGGTAATGTGCTATAAATAGCATTCTTCGCCCAACGATTAATCGGAACGGCTTCAACCAAGTCGTCTCGGTTTTGATGGAAAATCACAAAATTCTTCAAGTATGAGCGGTCACGTACTCGCATCAAACGGATAATATCAACGACTATACCCGTATGTTTACGTCCGGTACGAGAATATGCTTGAATATACTCTGCGTTATTGTTGGGCATACCAAAGAAATACATAATGTTGAAGGAATCCTCGTCTACACCATGTGAGATCGTACTTGTTGCCAATAGCAAGTTGGTACTATCAAAATTTCTTCTGTTTGCATGGATATCAAACAATGTTTTTCTTACCGTTTGAAAATCCACATCACTGGTCATTTGCTCTATAACATATTTTGGAACGCCCTTGGCTTCCAAATAGTTGTTAGCCTGGTTTTGAAATGCATTTTCGAGTTCCATTGCATCTTGCTTGCGGTTGTTGTAAACCAATTCGATCCAATAATCATATAGCATTTCCTTGTACTCATCGATGCTGCCAACAAATCCTGCATCACATAGAGCTGCATAACTCTCATCTATGAATTGAATCATTCTGTAGACAATGAGCCTCATAATATATACGGATTCCCACATTCCATCTGTGATAGACCTTCCGTAAGGTGCATAGCCGATCAATATACGAGTTATGTCGTTTTCATCGGTATACGAATAAAAATCCTCTCCGGATTTAGCAGAAGGATATTCACACGGGAACCGGCGTCCCTCCATGTGATACAAATTCCATATGTGAGCTTCATACATGGAAATTGTCGCGGTTGCACCCACAAAGCGAATAAGTTTACGATGAGCTTCCGGAACAAGTTCTTTGGCATAATAACTCAAAAAAGACTCATAGTGCGCATCAAATGTTCCCAAACTCTCTTTTACCAAGTGCATTTCGTCTTGAATAAATAAAGTGGGGATAGGATCCTTCAGCAATCCTACATTCTCAAGAGAATTGTTATTACAAGCGGAGCAAGAACATCTTGAAGTGCTTGTAAATCCATGCACGGGGCATTTTTTCTTTACTTGACCAAACAGCATCTTGAAATCGTTGCTTGTACCAAGCATAGCCATTTTATCTATTGTGCTAACTACAATAGAGGGCAAGTATCGATATATTTCATTATCGACAATCATCAAGGGGAGCACATTGATGGGGCACTCGGGGTTGTCGCAAACATGCTCCAATTTCCAATTGTCTTGATTAAAACGAAGATTAACCTCTTTCTTACCGCAGAAGGGACAAGTATCGATGAAGCGATAATAATCGTTCAGGGTTTCCTGATCGCTTTCAAGAATAAGATCTTTCGATTTATTCTTTTCTCCGCGTTCGCTCAAACGCTCATAAGCATCAATCTTGTTAGGTGTATTTCCTTTTCCAACAAAAAATCCTACTTGGAACGGTGTCTTGTGAGCAAGCTCGGGAATAGATTCGCGTACAACATTTGCCTTCATAACAATTGTCAGTACACGATCTAACTGCTGTACTGCAAGCAATCTCAAGGGATATTTAAGAAAAGCAGTAATTCCTTCGTTTTTGCCGCGTAAGCGATCAAAAAACATATTGAAAACGCATGCACCAAGAAAAGCTTCTGTCTTACCACCACCTGTGGGAAAATACAAAAGATTTGCCATTTCTATATCAGCTTCAGCGATGGTCCTGTCATTCTTATATTCACTTCTGATCATTTCACAAATCAAAGAGACTATAAATACGATCTGAAACAAACGCCAACCGCTAATTTGTCTATGCTCACCAGAAAGTTTTGTCATAAAGGTTTTGTTCATACAAACAAAAGCCTTTTTAACATAATCCTTATATTCAATTTGTTCTATGCCTTTTTTGAAACGAGCTATTTCGCGACCATATTCCTCCAACGCTGTTCTGAATTTATCTTTTGCGACAGCACTGGGAAATCTTGTAGTGTTAAATTCGTTAGAACATTGTTCGTAATCAGCCTTCATCTCTCTGTAAATGCAATTCAAATTGCCAACAGGATCTTGAATAAGCTTTTCAAATTTAACATATTCGGTTAATCCGTCTTTGGTTTTCAAGCGCTTTTGGTAGTACCGAGGAATATTGTCAGTACGTATAGCATTATCTTCGGGGCAGTGAGAAGCAGATGTGTTTTCTGCAACAGCATATACCAAAGAACGAGATTTGTAACTGCTTTTGAAGTAGTCCAAATCTATATTTTTGAACTTAACAGCTCTGTTGCCGATGATATCCATCCCGGCATTGAATACTTTAGGCAGATAGCCAATATTGCTTTTTCCGTTTACAGGGGTCTTATTAACCATCTGCATCAAGAAGTGGTAGGAGTCCCCCTCGTCAATAACCGTACAATAGATATCGATAATCCAACGAGGATATACAGGCTCTTCGCTTCCACCAGTCACCAGATAAAAGCGTTCTTTATCCACCAAGTCAAACAAAGATACGCGATCACTTTTTATCACCTTAATCTCGTTGCTAATTTTATCGGCAAGTTCAGAAAGGCGTTCGTTTATCTGTTGTTCCAAATGAAATTTGGATTCTTGAAGAGATATTAGCGGTACAGATATTCCACCTTTCATTTCATCTTCGATCTTGATTTTTTTATATGTCAAAGGAAGATAGAACTTGTCTTCGGGGTGGGCATCGCAAAGTTGCTGAATGTTGGTATATCGAACGTTATCCTTTTCAGAATACTTTTGTATCAAAAAAGCAACTGTCTTATCATAGTCAGGTTCTACTGTATAAAACAGGAGACCTTTTGGAACAACCTTAAGCATACCCAACGGATTCTTTTTCACAGCAAAAGAAACGCTTATAGACGGAACGCTTTCGAAACGAGTGGTACTATTTTCTGCGTATCCACCGTCAAATCGCTGCTCCATTCTGTTTTCGGCTAACATACCGACCATAACACGATCAGCAGGAGAATCATCTACAAAAGTCTCCGCAATATCTTCTCCGGAGATTCTTTCGATGTATTTGGATACTATGTAATCTGCTAAAATGTTATAATTATTTGCCATATGATGATCCTCCTGTTGAGTACCAAGATTGTTGTTTATTTGTTCGATTTTGTCCACCATGCAGGTTTATAGTTGGTTTGTTTACCCGAACCATACGCACCAGTTGCTCCATATAATCGTTTTGCTTCTGTTACATACGGCTCTAATTTCTTTTGATCGCCAAGAACCCAAAGACATCCGTTCCATCCGCGACAGTCTATAGTGAAAAAGCCTTTGCTTTCAAAATATTCTTTTAGTGAAAGCTTTTTCTCAGTTGGTGAAGAATTTTTTACAGCAGGCTTAGCTTCTATAGGCTTTGTTGATATCGTAGGTCCTTTATCAAACTTAGGCGGTTCGGAAGAAATGATTTTATCTATTTTGTAGGTTAAGGGAATACCCACAAACTTAAATGTTTCCCCGACCTTTTTTCCAATAATGCTTTTCTGCTTCGGGTATTTTGCAACATCAACAGTAATAGTAGTAGGCTTTTTAGACTCTTGAATCGTTGCCTGAACCGTAACGTGGTCAGTGACCTCTTGTACTAAATACTCTTTAGTTGTTGTAAAAGAATTGTTGCCTGCCGTTCTTGAGCTGGTATTGCTGTTGGCCTTGGCAGGTGTTGGCGACATGCGTACAGTTGATGTTGATACACTGTTCCTGTCAGATTGCTTCTTTATGATCTCTTCCATAGGAGAACCGGGTTTCAAATCACTTATAACATACAACACATCTCGAGCTCTTGAACACGCAGTATATACAGCTCGCATTTGGCTTTGGACAGCAGTTTGTTGATTGTCAGGCATATTCTTAATGCTGGTCCATGTTTTGATATCCCCGACAACCTCGCCATCCACATTGACATAGCTATAGGGGTATAGACCTGCTAAAATAACAGCCTTAAAGTCCAGTCCGAGCGAAGATTCAATAGTAGATACAACCACTCCGGAAATATCCCCTTGTCTCACCTTAACATGACTTCCTTCATGTTCGTTAATAATCATCGAATAAGGGATTCCTTCTTCGTCAAGTCCTTGCTGAAGCCAATACAGGAAGTGATATTTGTGATAAGGAACCTTTCTGAACGGGAAAAGCACAGCGATTTCCGAATAACTGATTTTGTATTTTGTGGAGATTTCTTTAATAGCTGCAATTACTTGCTTTTTTATATCTATTCTTTGAACTCCGGTTTGAACTTTCAATGCTATTGTTGGATTTGTACCTATCTTAAATGAGTTATACTCATATTCAAGTGAATTGATCAAATCCAACATTGAGAGGCGAGTGTTCATATGCTGTAACATATGAGAAATGTATTCGCCGATTTCCTTACTGTTTCTATAGTTTTTTTCAATGTAACGAACGCGCCCAGTAAAGTCCAAATGGACACCGTTCATTCGTTTCCACGGTGCATCTCCTTTTCGGCTCAACGCTCGAACAGCCTGATTCAAGTCGCCGGCCATCAAGAAAACTCGATCTTCGTCTTCTTCAAGTAAGCTATAGCACAATTCAAGGTAGAGAGGATCAAAAATTTGAACTTCATCTATGAAAATTGCCTTAAATTTAAGATTAACCTTTCCTTGTTTCACCAAATCTATGCACTTTTGAATCTCTTCATCAGTTGCTATGTTGGTTTCACAGTGCGAATGGAGACATTCCTCATAAATCTTTTTGACGAGTTTATGGAAAGTCATAATAAACAAATTATTATTTTCGCCAAAATTCGCGCAGTTACGCTTAAAATTATAAGAATCTGCCAAATTGTTATTATAGCAAGTCAACAAGACATTGGAACCTTTATAAAGGCTCGCGTATTTGAAAGCTTTCGACAATAACAATACACTCTTTCCAGCCCCAGGGTTCGCAAGGATTACACGATGTCCTTTACCCATATCGTTAACGACACCGACCTGATATTCATCAAGGAAAAAGGTCTTGTATTCCACCTCTCGACCGGTTATTCGAAGATCTTTTTCTGTAACAAGAGCTTTCTTTTCGGTAATTTTAACGTTTTCGGTTTCATTCATTACGACGGTGTATTCTTCCGCCAAACGTTCAAATATCGCTCTGCATTCCGAATCAGACAAAGACTTGAATGTTTTGTCGTACGCTTTCCTAATTCCTCCGAATACCATCAAGTCTTCAATTCTTTTTTCCTTGCCTTGAGATGTAATCGGTCTAAAGGATTCAAAGGTAGCATAGTGCAACAATTTATTAAGATCTTGCGATGAGAGAGTAGTTTTTCCAGCAGTTTCATCCGCAAAAATTATAATGTGTTTATAAGGAAATTTGAGAGCCTTATTTTGCCCATTTCTAACGATCAACATTTTAGAATCCAAAAGGCGCTCGTGTATTTTCGCCTCGACCATTTCAACATAACTGATATAGTGAGGGATTAATAAGGCATTAATGCTACCTGTATATATCGAGAATGTAACAAGCCCCTCGTTAGGTGAAATATACATTCCCATTCTAACTTTATCGGTACTTAATCCTACAGGGTCAATACCTATCACCATATGACCATTCTGAAAGTTGCGAGAAGCATACCTCAAAAGAGCCTTTTCGGCTTTTGTAATATGATCTTTACGTTCAAAGTCTTGCGGCCATAATCTGATAGACATCTTTTACCCCTTTATGTAACTTGAAATATTGTCAGTTGAATTGTTTTCTATAAATCTCGTCCAGCGTTTTTCCGTCTTTGTCTTTCCATTCAACCCAACCATTTGTACTGCCGCCCAAAGCAAACATAGCAGCAGAGCTGGGAGAGGTGAAGGATACAGAAACATTTAATTTGTATTTTCCGTCAATGCAAACAATATTGCCGTTTGCGAGAGCTGTTTGGCGTTGTTTTTCTATCGTTGCCGAATGGCATCTACGGTTCATATCGATTTCCGAGCCTTCCAAAACCTCAAAATTCTCACCGTCGTAAACACCAAAAGCAAGAATTCCGTTGCGAGTGGTATGTAACGTATTAGCTTCATTTAGGGTTGTTTTGGAGTTATCCATCTTGTAGCCCTGCGTTGCCATGATGAATTGAATTTCTTCGTAAACCTCCTCGATTAAAGGGAGATCATATTCATCAATCTCATACTTGGGATTGACCGAATTTTCCACTTTGTAGCGCTTGGAGTCGTGAGCCTTGCCGATGGCATAAGCTTCAAGACCGCTTATCATATCAAGAGAGAATGTTTTGTTATCTGCCAAGAACATAATTGCTTTATTCCAAAAGTCCTTTGAACGATTATGATCATCAAGGCGAACAACGCCATTTCTCGTCTGACCGATATAAATCTGAGCGATTTTGTTATCGTCATTCTCGCTGATCAGATAGTAGATTCCGGGGCGGTTGATTCTGGAAAGTTTCTTTGCTTCCGACAGCAGAGGACGAGGAATAACATAGGTTGTCATCGTGGAGAGATGTCTGCGAATGGATCGAATTCCATCGGGCTGACCGTTGTGATATATAATTTCAAGTTTTTTACTGATAGCCATTTTTGTTTCCTCTTTCATATTATACTAAAACTTCCCATTTGCCGTAGCGTTTTCCGCTTTCGCGGCGGATATAGTTCTTGTCTTGCAGGGATTTCATCACGCGTTTGATGGTGGCGATAGATTTTCCCGTGGCATCGGCAAGCTCTTGCTGTTTTATCATTGGATTTTTTGCTACCAATTCCAGCACCGCCAATTCTTCCAAAGTGCAGTCCAAAGTATCAAATTGAGACTTTGGAGCTTTGGAAATGATACTTTGGAAATCATTTTCAGCCACGTAATCCACATGCATATATCTGTTTCTCAACTCGTGATTGGTTTCCAAGAGGAGATTGTCGAAGAACATTTCCAAAAATTTCGTTGTGGAATGAATGCCTTTTTGCAAATTGTTGTAGTTCGCTCTTACAAGCGCATTGCGGAAATACCACGAATTCTTTTGGAAAGCATCGTTATTTACGCGGAAACCGAATGTTTTCATATATTTGATCATAAAGACGGCAGTCGCTCTCGTGTTGCCCTCGCAGAAGGGATGGATCTGCCAGATGTCCGATGCAAATTTTGCAAGGTGTTTAACGGCTGCTTCTACGGACAACCCCTCGTATGAGAACTGTTTTTCGGTTGCGAAGTCGTAATCCAAAGTATCACGGATGCTGTTGAAATCCGCATAGATGACCGTGTCGCCGTTCAGCACCCATTCCTTCTTGGTGATGTTGTATGGTCTGACCTGACCTGCGTGCTTGAATACGCCCTCGAACAGTCTGCGGTGAATGGTCATCCACTCCGCAGGCGAAAACTGAAAACTCTTTTCGCCGAGGAGCTTTGCGATTCTTGCGGAAACGATATCGGCTTCCTTGATCGCATCTTCGATTTCGGTGCGCTCGGTACGTTGCTCATAGTAGCTTTGAATGCGCTTTTGCGCCTCGTCGATACTGATGTTACCCTCGATATGCTCCTTCGCAGTATCGAGAAGATATTCCGAGGTAGTCAGCCCGTCTACCGCTTGAAGACCGATGGCTGTTCGCCATGCATCACTTTTTTCTGTTTTTCCGGGCTCACCCTGTTTTATATATTCTTCAAGTTCAAATTGCCAATTCTTATCTGACATATTTGCCTCCCATCTTACTTTTCGTTTTTCTGCCTATAAATCTCTTTCAGATCCTCAATTGCCACTTCGGGGGCGAGGGTGTGGAAGATAAGCCAATTGCGGCTCATGGTTTCGGCAGGGGCTTGGCGGTAGATATCTTTGCTATCCTCACCTGTGGCGAAGTGCCAGAAGCGGTAGAGGTAGCCTGCCCAATAGAGCACCTCTTTATCGTACACGGTGCCGCCCTTGGTGAGCTCGGCGTTATCGGCGATCTCAGCGAGAAGATATTCTTCGCCAGCCCATTGCATGCGGTTGAACTTGGAATCAAGTCCTTTGGCGACCTCGCTCGTCATAAACGCCTTGATGAATGTCACGCTATCGTAACCGCTCGCGCCTGACAGCTCGAAAAGTCTGCCTTGTATATCACACATTTTCAGTTGGAGTTCGTTCATTGTGTCCTCCTGTTATTTTGCTTCGTCAAGTATTTCGTCAAAGAACTTTCCTTCACGGCGATAGTTCTTGCAAATATCGTTTGCAAGGTGTATTCCTTTCTGTCGGTTGGCTTCGCTTTCGTCCTGAAGGAATCTGCGCTCCATCATGGAGATGGGGAGCTCCTTCTCAATGCGAACGGCTGCACACGCCTTTTCGGTGGTCGCCACGTACTGCTTTCCGAGTTTGAGGGCAGAGAGGCTATTGACGAGTGCCATATCCGTGATGCCGCCGGTGAAGAAGTTATCGAGCACGTAGAACATTCTGTCGTTTGCGATGCTTCCGATTATGAGATCCTTGCCTGCATCAAGTTGACTGTATTTGCTGTAGAACTCCGTACCCTTGATCTGCGCCATTCTGCCACGGTGGAATGCAACAAGCATTGCCCAATCGAGGTCGGCTTTGATCTCAATGGCATCAAGCTCTTGCGTATCAATCGACACGATATAGAACTTGGATTTTTCAAAATCGCATATCAGAGTCAGCGGTTGTCCGGGCTCAGTTCCCATATAGAAGCCCTTGCCGAAGTCACACATCTCGCGGCTCTTGGGTGCGATGTCGCCAACGATGCCCGATTTTGAGCCGTGGTAGAGAAGGACGCGACCTTCTTCAAGTGCGATTTCTTCGGTCGTTGCTCTGATCTTATCGAGGATCATATCGTAAACGGGAACGCCTTGTGCCTTGCAGTATTCATAAAGGGTTGCCTGCGCCAGCTTCGTGGGAATTGCGCGACCGTTTTCCCAACGGTTAATGGTCGCAAAGGTCACGCCCAGCTTCTCAGCGAAGTCGGCTTGGCTCAGCCCCAAATATTCTCTTATTCTCTTGATTAGCTTTTGCATTTTATGCCTCCGCTTTGTATAACAAGTTTTATTATTTTTATTATACCAAATGTTATAACGTTTGTCAATATCCGCATTAAAAAACATGGGTATTTTTTGCGCAAAAAACGCTCTCAAAAAGTACCCTTGTTTTTGATAATTAAAAATAAGCATAATTCCTTATGTTACTTGACTTTTTCAAACTCAGCGTTTCTAAAATTGCGTTAGAGAGAGTCTTCATTATAACGCAATTTCGCAACGATTGCCTTTTTCCTTCCGCCCCGGGCAGTCTTCACAATTCTTACCGTTTGGAAAACGAGTATTGAGTGGAATTGCTATGGTGAATACATACCTATTCGAATTCTACGCCATATCTAAAATGCACGACAAAGCCCATAACGCTCCCTAAATACGAGAAATTTTTTATGTAAAAACCGCCTTAAAATCAAGCACTCTTATTACATAAAAAATCTCGCGGAAAAGTCTTGTTTTTTCAAAGCATTCAAGAGGTTATCGCTCAAAAGTTACGCCAAAGAGAGCAGTCTATGTGGCGCAATTTCGCGCGTTCTCCATTTTACGCGAGTCCTCGGGCAGTCTTCGCAATTTACACAACTTTTGCTCTTTTCGGAATTAGTATGGAGCGAAATTGCTATGATAAAAATGCCTATGCTCATTCCGTTGTTCCTATTGAAATTTTCCGAAAATGTGATATAATGTATTATAGAAGTGAGTGCGAGGAAGGAGAGCAAGATGGTTATAGGATGTACAAAAAAGCTGCTTGGCTTTTTGGCAGTGAAGCCACAAAAATTAACTACCGAGAGTGACCCGCTGTTTTTTTGGACGGCGAATCTTATCATACTGAATCGCCGCAAGACGTTGGTTGCGGTAAACAACGCGACCAAATGTTGTTTCGTGCTTCACGGACTAACGGCAAAAAGTATTGCCAAAATGCCCGCGCTGATGAAAGACGGTATTCGCGCGGTATTGCAAAGTGAGTATATTGCTCCCGAGATTATAGAAAGATATCTTGACGAATGTGGGAAGGACTTAACATTTGCAACAACTGCGTCTCGGTCTGACGTTGCATATTGCAACAAGGCGTGCGAGCGAGTAGAGCGTTTTGTGAATCTGTTTGAATCTGACAGTATGCTTCAAGAGAAATATCTGCCGTGGATCAACGACGATATGATTGCCAAGGATGACTATTCGTTTATCTATGAGAATCTGATCACGGCGCTTACCGAAAAATACGGCACCCCCGTGCAATCTGCTCGCGTGGCAGAGCTTGAAGTCACGCTTGATCTGCTTACTCCCTGCAAGAGAACATTGGTCGTTCCGAGCAATCTCAATTTCTATCAGCTTCACAGGATTTTGCAAGACGCATTTGAGTGGCACGATTGCCATCTGCATCAGTTTGTTTTGAAAAAGGACAGTATGGGCAGACCGATGAAAATTATACAGCCCGAATTTATGAAAAACGAAGATTGGCTTGCGCTTGACGAAAATCTTGAAAGCATTGACAGCACGACGGTTACCGTTCGTGAAATTTTCGAAGTGCAAAAGAAGATCGACTATGAATACGATTTCGGGGACGGTTGGATACATACGATAAAGTTGAAGCGTTTTATTTCCGACTGCACTACCCCGTACCCACACTGCACCGAGGCGATTGGCGACGCGCCGATGGAGGACAGCGGCGGACCGTATGGGTTTGACGAGAAGATGAAAATCCTGAACGATCCTGACCATCCCGACCACGAATGGATCTCGGAATGGGTGAGGAGCGCATGGTGGCATCCCCTTGATTTTGATTCGATCAATCGCAGAATCAGACAGGAACACCGTCGTTGCATCCCAGTTCAATACGACTAAAGTAATCAAAAAACATGGGTATTTTTCGAGCAAAAATCAGCTTTGAAAAGTACCCATGTTTTTTCTTTTGTTTGCCATCAAAAGCCCTTGTAAAATAAGGACTTTCGGCGGTGGGGCTGTTTCAAATTACGCATGAGAGAGGCTCGTGCAGTGCGTAATTTCGTAATTCTTCCACATTATACAAGCCACCCCGGGCAGTCTTCACAATTCTTGCAAGATACGTCGGTTGACATACCACGATTTCGAAATTACACACTGCGTCCCACGACGTCTATCATGCTCACACAAATCAAAATGAGGTCACGCTTCCGTCCTTTCGGTTGCGTGACCTCTGTGCTTTATTTGCGATAGATGTCGTCAAGGGTAAGCAACATTACAAATCTCCTTTCCTTGCAAATAACTGTATCACGAATTAGTAACTTATGAGTTAGTTTTTATCATGTCCCGTTTGTCAATAGTTTTTTCGCTTTTTTGGGTGAAAATGAAATGGCACAAAATAGGCAAAAAGTTGGCGGAGTTTCGCCGATGACAAACGGGATTTTATGGTTTATACTATAGTCGTACACACCGATTCGAGTATAGTGTACATGCTCGAATTCATATTATTTTAGTAAACCGAAAGGAGACAATCATGGAAAAGCAATCACACGTTATAAGTGTTTTCAAGAAAAAAGAACTGACGAAGGAGGATTACACGCGTATATGGATAGAACTGATCTCAACGTTAGAACGCAGAAAAAGTGTAAATTTTACTCCAAGTTCATGACAAACAAGGGCAGTCTGTGGTATAATAGAGGCGGAGGAAAACAGCTTGTTCTTATCGTGGAGGAGATAAGAACATGAGAGAAAAAGTAGCAATCTATTGCAGACTGTCCGAGGAGGACAAAAACAAGCAGAACGCCACCGACGATTCGGGTAGCATTCAGAACCAAAAGGCGATGCTCCGCGACTACGCCGACCGCATGGGCTGGGAGCTTTACGGCATTTACAGCGACGACGATTATGCAGGCTCGGATAGAAACCGTCCCGAGTTCAAGCGGTTACTTGCTGACGCACAGGCGAGAAAATTTGATATTATTCTGTGCAAAACACAATCCCGTTTTACCCGTGAGCTTGAATTAGTCGAGCGATACATACACGGTCTTTTTCCGATCTGGGGTATTCGTTTCGTCAGCATCGTGGACAACGCCGACACCGCCAACAAGGGCAACAAAAAAAGCCGTCAGATCAACGGACTTGTCAACGAGTGGTACTTGGAGGATATGTCGGACAGCATCAAATCCGCGCTGGACAGCCGCCGCAAAAACGGCTTTCACATCGGTTCCTTTGCGCTCTACGGATACAAAAAGGATCCCGACCTGAAAGGGCATCTCATTATCGACGAGGAAGCAGCCGCCGTGGTGCGAGAGGTGTTTACTCTTTTTTCGCAGGGCTATGGCAAGACGGCAATCGCGCGAATGCTCAATGACCGAGGGATCCCCAACCCCACCGAGTACAAGCGGATGCAGGGGCTCAGGTTCAGTCTGCCGCCGAGCAAGAACAGTACGCTGTGGAAGTATTTCGCCATTTCGGATATGCTGACCAACGAGACCTACATCGGCAATCTCGTTCAGGGCAAGTACGAGAGCATTTCCTACAAAACCTCGATCAACCGACCGCGCCCAAAGGAGCAATGGTTTCGGGTGGAAGGTACGCACGAACCCATCATTGATCGCGCCTTGTGGGATCGAGTGCAAAGGATGATAGCTGAACGGGCAAAGCCGTTCAAGGTTGGCACGATCGGTCTTTTCGCCAAGAAAGTGCGTTGCGCATCCTGCGGGTATGTCATGCGCTCGTCAAAGTCGGGCGGAAGGCACTTTCTGCAATGCCCCAGCCGACACTACGCCAAGGGAGCTTGCGTGGGCGCGTTTATCTCGGTGGATAGGCTTGAACGGATGGTCATCGCGGAGTTGAGGCGACTCAACGCCGAGTATCTTGATATGGATGAGTTGGAACGCAAGGTGCAGTTTCATGCTGATCTCTTGGAGCAAAAGCAAGAAATCGAAGCCGAAATTACAACCTATCAAGGAAAGATCAATCAGTTTTCCAAAGGTGTGCGCGACCTCTATCTTGACAAAGTAAAGGGCTTGATTTGTGAAGCTGACTTCATCGAGCTATCAAAGGACTTCACTTCGCAAAAAGAACGCCTTGAATCGCAGGTTCTCGAATGCCAAAAACAAATTGCCGAGATCGACGTCAAAATTGCCGTGGGTGACAACCGCCGTGAGCTGATCGAAAAATACGTCAAGGTAGAGCATCTGACACGGGAAATGGTGGAGATTTTGATCGACAAAATAATGGTCGGAAAGCGCATTCCGGGCACACGAAACGTACCCCTCGAAATTCATTGGAATTTTTGAAAAACGGGTTAACCCAAAAGTGCTATAAACCATTGTAAAATAAGGATTTTTCGCACTTTTACACACCACGATTTTGTTGCGAATACGTGATAGTAACAGAGCAAAAGGCCCGTGTGACCTACGACAACATCCTGCGCATGGTGGATGACCCCGATGTGCGGGATCCCATCAAATATCTGCGTCAGCGGGAGCTGGTGCATTATCAGCGCTTCGGCGACGCCCTGCGCATTGCGCAGGATCACATGGACAGCAAAAATTTTTACGCATTCAATCCGTCCTTTGACAAATAAAAGCATCCCCGGCCGACGCAACGCGTCGGCCGGGGATCGGCTTACAGCTCCAGCAATTTCTTTTTCAGATCCTTACTGTTTTTATAGATAATAAAGCGCGGATCATCATAGGCACGGTAAAGATTTTCTTCGTAAAACAGCTCGGCACAGGCAAGAATTTTTACATCCGTTGTGGGATATTTTTCACCATCGGGCTTGTGAGGATATTCGGCAAGAGCCTCACTCAGCTCGCGGGGCTCGTCATTCTCGGAGGCGGCGGCACACCACTCCCCCTTCTCCGTATCATAAACGAAGCGGTCGAAGATTCCGAAATAGATCAGGGTCGTGCCACAGGTAAAGCAATGAAAACGGTCGGTGCCTGCAGGAGGAAAGGCCACATCCGGGCGGCGCTTGCGCAACCGGCGAAATACGCGAAAGCGGGGCGTACTGGTAATAAACCAAGAGTATTTTTCGCCAAAGGTGCGATAATAGGCCGATCTTGCATAATAAGGCATCTCAAACCACGGACTGACGATGGCGCTGACCAATGTGGCAATGATGGCAAGCAGTAAAACGGGGGAAAGCAGGATCACAAGCACCCCCATCAGTGCTTTCATATACCATTTCATATCTTTGAAGTGCATTTGTTTGCTCCTTCGGCAGTAATTTTCTGATGTCAGTATAACATATTTCAAAGAAATGTGCAAGCATTTTTCACCAAGTGACCTCATCCGATTTGGCAGCCGGGCGGAGCCGAGGTGGAACTCTCATGAAGAAGGCGAGAGTACGGGAGGACGACCAACAAAACCGCAAGCGGTTTTGCATGCAGGCTGTCGAGGGTGCCCACCCTATGGATGGGTGTTCCGTTTAGATTGTAAAGTACGGCGCCTCGACGTCCCGAGACATTCAAACGGATGCGGCGGGCTTGCTCCGAATTTTATTGCAAGATAATTTTGCATTTTGGGTTGACTTTTCCCCCGCCCTTTTTTATAATGAAGATAGTCGTCACCGCACGACTATCTTTTAGAAAATCGGAGGATTTTGATTATGTTGAAAGTTGGCGTTCAGTCCGCGGGTTGGTATAACAAAAATGACCCCCTTGCATCCTTTGAGTACATCAAAGAGTGCGGCTTTGAGTCCATCGACTTCAATATCGACCACTACCTGAGCACAGGTAAAACCGCCAAGGACGGCATTTACCCCACCATCTTCGACAAGCCCGTTGAAGAGATCCTGGAGTTCTTCACCCCCCTCAAGGAAGCATCGGAAAAGACCGGTGTGATCATCGGCCAGATGCATGCACCCTTCCCTGTCTGGTTCAAGGACATGGAGGAGGTCAACGATCACATCTTTATGGCTCTGGACAAGTGCTTTGCCGTTTGCGAGTATGTGGGCTGCCCCGCCATCGTGGTGCACCCCGTCAACCGTTCCACCAAGGAAAAGGAATGGGATACCAACCTGATGATCTACCGCCGTCTGATCCCCGTGATCAAAAAATACAAGGGCGTTAAGATCTGCCTGGAGAACATCTTCAGCCGCCGCCCCAACCGCATCATCGAGGGTCGCCTTGCCAACGCCACCGACGCCTGCCGCATGCTGGATATCCTCAATGAGGAGGCCGGCGGAGATTACTTCGGCTTCTGCCTGGACGTGGGTCACGCCAATCTGACCAACCGCAATATCAAGGAATATGTCAAGGAGCTGGGCTCCCGTCTGACCATCCTTCACATCCACGACAACAACGGTCTGGAGGATCTGCACATGATCCCCTACTCCTATCTGGCCACCGGCGGCAGTCATGTCTGCGACTGGAACGGCTTTGTAGAGGGGTTGAAGGAGATCAACTACCCCGGCGTGATCGCCTTTGAGACCTTCCGTATCTTCTCTGCCTACCCCAAGGCTGTCCACACCCAGGCGCTGAAGCTGATCTCGGGCATCGGTCATTACTGGGCCGAGTGCATCGACGACCCCAACTGGCCCGAGGCTAAGTAACAAACCGACAATACGGCTTTGCCGTGTATGAACAGGCACGGGGATCCCCGTGCCTGTATTTTTTAATTCGGAGGAATTGATCATGCTGGAAATTTCTGTTCAGTCTGCAGGCTGGTATGACAAAAACGACCCCGACAGCTCCTTTGCCTTTATCAAGGACTGCGGCTTCGAGGCGGTGGATTTCAATATTGACCATTATCTACCCGTCAAGACCCTGACCAAAAGCGAGACCGCACCCTCCTCTTTTTTTGATCAGAGCACCGAGGATATTCTTGCCTTTTTCACACCCTTAAAGGAGGCCGCCGAGAAGCACGGCGTTGCCTTTGCCCAGATGCACGCTCCCGCACCCGTATGGATCGACGGCCGCGCCGAGCTGACCGACTACATTCTGATGAGTGTGGAAAAGTGTCTGGAGGTCTGTGCTTATGTGGGCTGTCCCGCCCTGGTGGTGCACCCCGACAGACAGACCGACAAGGAGCTGGAGTGGGAGCATAATATGCAGCTTTACCGCCGTCTGATCCCCGCCGCCGTCAAAACCGGCGTCAAGGTCTGCCTCGAAAATCTGCCCATACACTTCAACGGTCGCCTGATCGACGGCGTTTGCAGTAGCGGAGAGGAGGTTTGCCGCTATATCGACACCCTGAACGTCGAGGCAGGCTGTGATGCCTTTGGCTATTGCTTTGATGTGGGGCACGCCAACATGATGGGCTGCAATCTGCACGACCATCTGAAAAAGGCAGGAAAACGGCTGACCGTTTTACATATTCACGACAACAACGGCATTGCCGACTGGCACACCGCCCCCTATACCTGCGTGGCCTCCGCCGGCCACCAGACCGATTGGGAGGGCTTTATCGCGGGGCTGAAGGACAGTGGCTATCGGGGAGCGCTGAACTTTGAGACCTTCCGGGTGCTCAAGCATTTGCCCAAGCCCTTAAAGGGCGATCTGCTTCGCTACATTGCCGCCGTGGGTCGCTATTTCAGAGACCGCATTTTAGAAGACGGGGTGTGAAATGCTAAAGCGCTTTCTTGCCTATTACAAGCCCCACAAAGGGATCTTTATCGCCGATATGCTGGCGTCTCTTCTGGTGTCGATCATCGGCATCTTCTACCCCATCGTTACCCGCACCATGCTCAACGATCTGATCCCCAACCGCAACTATCGGATGGTGATCATCTTCGGCGTCACACTGCTCGGACTGTACCTTCTGCGGATGCTGCTCAACTACTTCATCCAGTATTACGGCCATGTCATGGGCGTACGGATGCAGGCGCAGATGCGCAGTGATATGTTCTGTCACTTAGAAACGCTACCGTTCTCTTATTTTGACGACCATGAGACGGGTAAGATCATGTCCCGCATGACCAACGACCTGATGGACATCAGCGAGCTGGCCCATCACGGCCCCGAGAATCTGATCATTTCCGCCGTGTCCATCATCATCTCCTTTATCTATCTCTCCACCATCAACCTCTGGCTGACCCTGCTGATTTTTGCCTGTGCACCGCTTTTGCTGGTGGTATCTCTGACACTGCGCCGTCGCATGCGCCGCGCCTTTACCGAAAGCCGCAAGGCCGTGGCCGAGATCAATGCGGCACTGGAGAGCAGTATTTCGGGCATCCGTGTGACCAAGGCCTTCAACAACGCTTTAAAAGAGCACGAAAAATTTGAGGTGGGTAACGGCAGATTCGTAAAATCCCGTCGCGCCGCCTATAAGGCCATGGGGCAGTTCCATTCCACCACCTCCTTCATCACCGATATCTTCAATGTGGTGGTGCTGATCGCGGGCGGTCTGTTTCTTTACAACGGGCAGATCCGGTTCGGCGATTATTCGGCCTTTATTGTATCGATCGGCCTGTTTATCACACCCGTTATGACATTAATCAACTTTATGGAGCAGTACGAGAACGGTGTCACGGGCTTTGCCCGCTTTGTGGAGATCATGGACGCGGCCCCCGAGAAGGATGCGGAAAACGCCACCAGCATCGGCCGCGCCGTGGGACATATCGAGCTTCAGAACGTCCACTGCACCTATGACGGACATCGGGAGGTCCTGAACGGTGTTTCTCTGGATATACAGGCAGGAAAGACCTTCGCCCTTGTAGGCCCCTCGGGAGGCGGCAAGACCACCATCTGCCATCTGATCCCCCACTTTTATGAGATCACCGAGGGCAGAATCCTGCTGGACGGGGTGGATATTTCCCAAATTTCCCGCGAATCCCTGCGCCGTAACATCGGCATCGTTCAACAGGACGTGTACCTCTTTAATGCCACGATCCGCGAAAACATTCTCTACGGACGGCTGGACGCCACCGAGGAGGAGATCATCGCCGCGGCCAAGCGGGCCAATATTCATGATTATGTCATGTCCCTGGAAAAGGGCTATGATACCGAGATCGGTGAGCGGGGCGTGCGCCTTTCGGGCGGGCAGAAGCAACGACTTTCCATTGCCCGCGTCTTTTTAAAGAATCCGCCCATTCTCATTCTGGACGAGGCCACCAGCGCCCTGGACAACGCCACGGAGATTCTCATACAGGATGCCCTGGACGAGCTTTGCCGTGGACGCACCACCCTGGTGGTGGCGCACCGTCTTTCCACCATCCGGAACGCCGACGAGATCGCCGTCATTGACGGCGGCGAGATCGTGGAGTGCGGCACACATGAGGAACTGCTGGAAAAGAACGGCGCCTACGCCGCCCTGCAGCGCAGCCGACTGCGGGCATGACCGAAGGGACATGCGCGATAACAAATCATGCGTATCCGCCGGGATACGTACACGTCGCCGCAGGCGACATATCGCACCGAATGGTATATCGCATGACCGCAAGGCAATCTATCGCGGGCGCATCGTGATGCGCCCTACGGGTTTGTGCATTTCTTGATTGTTTTCCCTTTGTCGTCATACCATGGCACGCTCCGCAGTCTCATACCATGACGCCCTCCGCAGTCATACCATGACACGCGTCGCTACGCTCCGCGTGTCATTCTGAGCGGAAAATGAACTCGCCTCTGGCGAGTTCATTCGCCAAAGGCGAAGTTGGCTCAGGATGACACGTAGCCGTAATGTTTGCGCAAATTCGCGTCCTTCCCTTCTCCTTGGGAGTTCCACCTCGCCGGGAAAGGCAAGGACGCGGAAGAGGCAACCGAAGGTCCCGGAGATCAAAAATAACAGGCGGTGGCACGTGTGCCACCGCCTGTTATGATTTTCTTACAGTAGTTCCTTGCGCAATGCCGCGCCGGATTTGGGAGAGAGATAGGCGGGAGCCACATCAAAGACGGTCTTGCAACCGCTCATGCCCTCTTTGCTCATCCGATAAGCGGCGCGGGCGTAGGCCACCAACACCGAGGAGGTGAACTCGGGGTTGGAATCCAGCTTTAAGCTATACTCAATGATGTGCTTGTTCTCGCCGTTAAAGCCGGTCTTGCCACTGCGGATGACGAAACCGCCGTGAGGGATGCGGCTATGGTCGCGCTTCATCTCCTCGGCGGTGATGAAGTGAACGGTGGTGTCGTAATCGGCAAAGTAGTTGGGCATCTCCTTGATCTCCTTCTCGATCCTTGCCTTGTCGGCACCCTCCTTTGCCACCACAAAGCACTCACGGATGTGCTTTTGACGGGTGGTCAGCTCGGGGTCGGCACCACTGCGAACTGCCTCCAGTGCCGATTCCACGGGGATGGTGTACTGCTTACCGTCGGCAACGCCCTCCACGCGGCGGATAGCATCGGAGTGGCCTTGGCTGACGCCCTTACCCCAGAAGGTATACGCCTTGCTGTCGGGCAGGATTGCCTCGCCCAGCAGACGGTTAAGGGAAAACATACCGGGGTCCCAGCCCACCGAGATCATGGCGATCTTGCCGGCGGCCCTTGCGGCGGCATCCACATTGTCAAAATGCTCGGGAATGTGGGCATGGTTATCAAAGCTGTCCACCACATTGAAATATTTCGCCAGCGCGGGGGTCTGGACGGGCAGATCGGTGGCCGAGCCACCGCAGATAATCATAACGTCGATCTGATCCGCCATTTCCGCTGCCTTGTCGGCCGCAGTGGCGGTGACGCCGGGGGTGCGAAGCGTAAGAGCTGCGGGATCGCGGCGGGTAAAGACCGTGACCAGCTCCATGTCGGGATTCTGTGCAATGGCGGCCTCTACGCCGCGGCCCAGATTACCGTAACCGAAAATACCGATGCGAATACTCATAAAAACACTCCTTTACGGGCATGAATGTCCCAAAAAATACGATTTTATTGTAGCATAATCCATACGCTTTTTCAATCGGATCACACAAAAAAATTTTGAAAAATTTTGCTTATTTTTCTGCAGATTTTTTTGCATATTCCACAGGAGAGAACCCCGTTTCGCGCTTAAAGACACGGGAAAAGTAGCGGGCATCGTAATAACCGCACATAGCGCCCACATCGGCCACAGACAGCCCCAGCTCCCGCTGTGTCAGCAGCTTTTTGGCATGATCGATCCGCAGGGCGGTGAGATAAGCATTGGGCGTTACCCCCAGGTCGGCAACAAATTTGCGGCGAAGATGATCTCTGCTGTAGCCCATATCGGTCAATAGCCGGGCCACCGACAACTCCGGATCATTAAAGGAAAGCGTCAATCGCTGTATGCATGCCTGCACGGCGGGATCGTACCGCACGGCGGGTGTGCCCTCCTTCACCAGCTCCATGGCCAGCTCATACATTTTTGTCAGAACGGCATCGTTTTTGTTCCCCTGCAAATAGCGGCAAAGCATCAGCCGCATCACCTGCTCCAGGGTGCCTCGGCTGTCGTCACAAAAGCTGAGCGGAATATTTGACGGCGACAGGGTATCGGTATGAAAATAGATGTCGCGGAAGCTCTCCCGCGAGGCCTTGATATGGGACGTATCGGGCGGAACAACGTGAACGCTCCCCGGAAAAAAGTCAAAGGTTTCATGCCCGATGGTTATCGTCCCCTCCCCCTCCAGATTCAGGATGACCTCATAGCACCCGTGCCGATGGGCGCCGTAATAGGTGAAGAGCTTGGGGGATGTTCCGATGTACAGCAGTGCCATACTGTCACCTCCTTTGGCTCATTGTAACACAAAATATCGTTTTTGTCCACATATATATCGTATTTGTTCTGTTGCTTTTTGCACCCTCATGATAGAATGAAGGCAAGAAAACACGGGAGGTGCGTTATGCAAGCAACAATGAAGCAAATGGTCATGGCAGGACCTCGCAAAAGTAAGATCATCGAGGTGCCGATCCCCGAGATCACAGAGGACCGGATGCTGGTCAAGGTCACACTGACGGGCATGTGCCACTCGGAGCTTTACCCTTGGGCAACCGCCACAGAGGGAAAGGTCCTCGGCCATGAGACCGTAGGCGTGGTGGTAAAGGTGGGAGCCAATGTCAGGGCTTTCGCGTCGGCGATCGTGTCACGGGCCTTGGCGGCGGCGGTTATAAGGAATACATTTCGGTCAATCCAAAGAAAATGGCGCACGTGCCCGACTCGCTGGCGGATGAGGATGCCATTTCCGAGCCCCTTGCCTGTCTGCTCTCGGCGGCCACCAAGCTCCCCTGCCGCCTCCTTGGCGACACGGTGGCGGTGGTGGGCTGCGGCTATATGGGGCTTGGCGCCGTTTCACTGTTCAAGGCCATGGGCTATGGCAACGTCATTGCCATCGACAAACGTCCCGAGGCGCTGGAAAATGCCAAAAAATTCGGTGCCACCGAGGTCTACACCCCCGATCAGATTCCCATGGAATATGTTCTCACCTTTGAAACCATGGGCAAGATCAGCCTGACCCGCGACGGCAACAATTTCACAGTACTCAACGGCGGCATCCCCACGGTAATGGAGTTCACGGGCACTGAGGACGGCCTGCGTCTGGCAGGAGATCTGGTTCAGGGTCACGGCCGCCTTGGCATCGGCGGCTATCACAATGACGGTGACCGCACCATTGATTATAAGCTCTGGAACTTCAAGGCTATTACCACGATCAACTGCCATGAGCGGCGCATTGACTATGAGGCCGATCTCTGCCGCCGTTGCATGGAGCTTTTGGACAAGGGCATCTGGAATTTCAAGGGCGTCACCAAAATTTATAACATCAAGGATTTTGACCGGGTGAGCGAAATGATGGAGAATCACACCGACGGCTTTATCAAGGCCGCGTTTCGGTTTTAAACGGCAAAACACGCCCCGTTGTTGCAAAAATACAACAACGGGGCGTGCTTTTTGTAACATCACTCAACGGTAACAAAAGAGAGGACCTTGCATCCCTTTCATTTTTTATTGTTCGATCCGAGCGATCAGATCCCTGCCCACTGCTACGGCAAAGCGCAAGGCATCGGGCACGAGCCCATCGGGGATCCTGCCCAGGAACTTAAAAATCTCAAAGGTCAATTCCCCGTCGTATGCAATGTCCTTCAGCGCCGCAGTGATCCCCTGCCAATTGAGCTGCCCCATATAGGGGAGCACATGGCAATCCCCCAGGTAGTCGTTATCCTGAATGTGCAACGACTTGAGCATGCCCCGCTCCATGCCCGCGATGAAATCCTCGGGCTCGCAACCGACCAGCGCCGCATGCCCCACATCGATACAGGCAACAAACCAAGGGGAATTCAGACGGCGGAGAAAGCCGCAAAGCTCGGCAGGCGTGCCGAACCGCCCCTTGAAGCATCTGCGCTTTTTATCTCTGGAAAAGAGGTTTTCCACCGCGATCCGGATGCCGTATTTTTTACAATAAGGCTCAAGAGATTTGAAATAGATGTCATTATAATCGGCAAGCTCCACTCCTTTTTCCTCCTCGGGGATGCCGATGCTGTGCACCACAATGCAGTCGGCCCCCAGAACCGATGCCGCCTCGATGGCGCGAACCGTTTGAAGAAAGCGGGGATTGCTCTCATCAAAGGCATCGCCATACTTCACCACAAAGGGTGCATGGGCCTGGTTACAGGCGATGCCCACGGCGTCCAGATGAGCGCGCAGATCCTTGGCGTATGCCAGATAGCCGTCGCCCAGCACGGGGGAATCCTCCGCTTGCCAGTAATAAGAATAGTCAATGCAATCAAAGCCCGCCGCGGCGATCAGCTCCGCCGCCCGTTTGTCCCCGAACCTTTGCTGCAATGCGTAGATCTCCATGGATAATTTCATACCGTTTGCCTCTGTTTTCATATCATTGCCTTTATTGTAGCACAAAAGCAGTCATATGTCTACAGAAAACACGGTTAAAATTAAAATCCTGTCAGGTCTTGATCTCCGACAGCTCTCCGTCAAAGCCGCAAAGCCTTGCGTAGATCTCTGTCCAGCGGGCATATACATCAAAGGGAGCGAAAGCGGTAAAAAAGTGATTGACAAGCTGCTTTTCCCCCATCCGCCACCGAATAACCCAAAGCTCGGGGGCGGCAGGTCGGTCAAGCGTCAGAATCGGTGCCGCGGAATTTGCCGCCTGCGACCATTCGCCGCAGGCGATCTCCCTGCTCTCGCATCGGTCATTATATGCGGTAACGGTATAGGAAAAGTCTGCTTTCTGCAGAGTATCGTTGGCGACATACAGTGTGGGTGCACTCTCCTTTTCGGTGCAGACCGCCATCAGCAGCACATCCTGCTGGGATTGCCTGATCCAGTAGTAAGGCAATTTGCGGTTGTATTCCCAATCGATCACGGAATAATTAAAGAGCATGGGCCACATATCGATCAGCGACCACCAAAGCACCCCGGTCTTTTGGGGGCGGGTGGCACGACCATACTCGATCACATCCTTGAATACCTCCGCACACACAAGGTTCAATGCCAGCGTATAGTCATCAAATTCGGCGAAGGAAAAATCTCTGCCAAAGCGTTGCAGGCAAGCCTCGCGCCCCGCCTGCCGCCAATGGGTAAAGTAACCGTCGTTCTGATGAGTGCCGTCCGAGGGGAGCTTGGGAGAATCCCATAGCCGCACGGCTCTGGCCCGCTCCCGCTCAAAGGTCGTCCGATTCACAGCAATGGGATTGGCCTTGATGGGGCCCGTCTCGCCCAAGAACCGACTCTTGCAATTTCGCAGAGCCTCCGCATAAGCCGTCGGCACGGCATACAGGTGCTTTTCGGTTTGAAGCACCCCCGCCTCACCACGGTGCATATCGTCCGATACAAAGGGGGAGCTTTCTACATAATGGCGGTAAGGATCGTGACAAAGAATGACCTCCTTCAACACCTCACGGCTGATACGGCTATGCGACGGCAGCAAGGTGCTGTGCCGATGGATCCAGGAAAAACATTCGTCATCCTCGTTATCTCCGCACCAGACAGCAAGGGAGGGGTGATTGCGCAGTTTTTTGACTGCCTGTACCGCCTCTGCGGCGACCAGGTCGCCATAGCCCCGATCCCTTGTGGGCAGCTCACAGGCAAGCATGAAATCCTGCCAGACCAGAATGCCGTGTCTGTCACAATAGTCAAAAAAGGGATGATCCTCATAGATGCCGCCGCCCCAGATGCGCACCATGTTGCAATTCAGGGCCGTCAGCTCGGCAAGCGCTCGCCCCTCGGCGGTCTTTCGATGGGCAACCGAGGCCAGGGGATCCAGGGGCTTCCAGTTGGTGCCCTTGATGAAGATCGGCTCCCCGTTGACATAAAACTGAAATTCTCCCTCGCCCTTGGCATTGATATCCCCCGTGCGCTCCAGCTTCACGGTACGGATGCCGAAGGGTGCCTCATATTCGGCAAGGCATTCGTCCTTTTGCAGCAATTTCAAGCGAACGGTATAAAGTTTTGCCGCACCAAAGCCGGCAGGCCACCAGAGCTCCACCGCCGAGCGGTCGAGCTTGCAGGTGTAGGTGCCCTGCACAAAATAAAGGGGCTTTTCCTCCGAAAACACAACCCGTTTCCCGTCCAAAAGCGAAAAGCAGATCCGATGATCCATCAGATATTTCCGATCGGTGGCAAAGAAGAATTGAACACCGATGCTCACCGTATTCTCTCTCACAGACTGTGTATAAAGATAGACCTCCTCAAAACGGCAAGGGGGCAGATCCTCCAGATATACCGATCCGATGATACCGGAGGTCAGCAAGCGGGGAGCGTTATCCCACCCCCATTGATGCCGCGCCTTACGCAAAAAGCTTTGAGAATCATAGTAAGAGGTCACCCCATGGGAAGCGGAAAGCATATCGTGCGGATGCTTCCTTGCCCATAGCTCACTGCTGCGGATCACCACCCGCAGTGCATTCCCCCGCACCCTCAGCTTCTTGGATACGTCTGCTTGATAGACCATGTGCATATCCATGGTATCCAATAGCTTTTCTCCGTTGAGCCAAACCTCCGCAATGGTATCGATGCCCTCGAAGACCAATTGACGTTGCCACCCGTCGGCAAGCGTCGGCGCGTCAAACACCGTGGTATAGGTCCAGTCATCCACGGCAGTGAACATGGTCGTGGCATGGGGATGATCGGTGGGCATATAATCCCCGATCAGTCCCAATTTTTGCAACACCGGCTCTACATTGCCCGGCACCGGAGCCACGGTCCCGATCTGCTCTCCGCTCTCCGGGTGGGTAAAGGTCAAATTCCAGGAACCGTTCAACAGAGTCCGCTTTGCTTGTCCTGCTTTGTTGTCGATGCTTTGCTTCATAGCAACCTCCCGTATTTTTGTGCGATCTTCAATATTTCTTCCTTGGGGCGCATGCCGTCCACCGAGTTGGCGGCAAGCAGATTACAGGCCGCCGCCGCAGAGGCAAACTCCAGCAATTGCTTATCCCCGTAATGGTGATAAATTCCGTAAAGGCATCCGGCGCAAAAGGCATCTCCAACGCCCACTCTGCCTCTGATCTCCTCGCGGGGCACCCGCAAGGAATGCGCCTCGGTCGATCTCCCACTGTGTACATCCAATAGCCAACAGGCCTCCCGGGCATGAACGATCACCTTGTGCTTCACGCCCTCTGCCACTGTTTTTTTCATGGCAAGCTGCACATTCTCTCTATGAATACTGCCGTCCGTATGCCTGGCAGACAGACCCCAAATTCCACAGCACTCCTCTTCGTCAATGATCACATAATCACAGTACTTCAAGGCAGGGCGCACAATGCTTGCATCCACATTACTGTGACTGACCACATCCACAGAGGTCCTGATCCCCGCCTGCTGTACCCGATGCAGAAATTTTGCCATAACGGTGCCGTATTCCGGATCGGGCTGATCGAATTCATCCAGAAGCAGGATGTATCCGATATGCAAGATGTCACAATTCAGAGTCTTAATATCAATATCCTCGGGAGTAAGCGCTGCGTTCGCCCCCTTCACGTGAAAGAAGGTCCGCTCTCCTGCCGGCATACTCATCACATCAGAAAAGGAGGTTGGCCTGCCGGGCACGGAGATCACCCGTTCAATGTTCACACCGCCCTTTTGCAACTGACCCAGAATGAACCGACCGTTTTCATCTGTTCCCACCTTACCGCATACCGAAACCGGCAGATGGGGATCGATCCTGGCCAGATTGATCGCCGTGTTGGGGGCACACCCTCCCACCGCCTGTACGATTTCTGAAATATGGGCCAGCCTGCCTGTTTCGGGGTATTGATCAATGGTTTTGACAATATCCACCAGAATATTGCCCGCAACGGCAATCCCCTTCTTTTGCAGCATCAAATAATCGATGGAAACGCCAAACAGTGAAGAAAGCAAAGGAAACAAGGTGATATCCGGGTAACCCTGACCGCTTTCCCATTTGCTGACCGCCTTGTTGCTGATATTTAACCGCTCTGCCAGCTCCTGTTGCGTCATTCCCGCCCGTTTGCGTAGCCCCGCAATGGTCCGACCGATGCTTTCGGCATCCATACATCTGCTCCTTTCATTGTGGATTGACCTTATTATATCACGCCGACAAGGGTAAAAGAACCCACCAAACGCAGAAAAATGACAAAATTACGCCGACCGCGGCACCAAAGTTCCACCGAGAGTGGATTTTCGGCCATAGAGTGCACGGAAAAGGGCCGTGTGCGGATTTTCCGCACACGGCCCTTTTCTTACAGAGAAACGATCTTGAGCAGGTACACGCTGTGAAGAGGCATTTTGATGTAAGAGGAAAACGCGGCGGCGGTAAAAATCTCCTCGCGCACCAATTCCGCGTCATGATTTTCATCCAGGAGGTAATATTCCAGTCGGACGCCGTTTTTGTTCTCCACATTTCGGAAGGTGACCTTCACATCCTTTTCGGGTGCGCTGTCATCGTCGTTGTAATAGGAGAGCATCACGTTCTGCTCCTGTCCCTTGGCGGCAACCGCCCAGATGTCGGCACTCTCCCGCTCCACCTTGACGGCCCGGGGCTGTCGGTAAAGCTGATTGAACATATAGAAGGGATAGTAGCCCTTCAGGATGTCGCAAACCAAATCGGTGGAGAACAAGCCGTTCATGCCGCAGGGGCGGGCATCGTAATACATGAGATTATCCAGCGGCTCGTACTGGGCCATGGCCATGACGGCGGCGGTAAAGGAGGCACCCTTGAGAGATTTTTCTTTACGCAGAGAGTAGACCCAATCGTCCCCGCGGAAGCTGCGGACATAGTTCCACTCGTTGAGAATGCTTTCGCATTGGGTCAGACCCGCCTTGTCCAAAAGCTCTCTTGCCATGCGGATCTTCTGCTGCACCTTCTCAACGGTGGCGCCGTACACGTGCCAGGAAAAGAAATCGGGCTTGACCTCACCCAAAGAGGCAAAGAGGCCGTTCCACCACTCCTCCTTGACAGAGGCGCAGGCAGGGCCGCCGATCTTCAAGTGCGGAAAGCATTTTTTCAGATGCTCCAGGGTGATGCGGAACAGCTTGTAGAACTCCTTTGCGGTGCCGCCCCAGCAACGCTTGTGGGTGGCATCGTCCGGGTCCAGATCGGGCTCGTTCCAGATCTCCCAATATTCGATATCCAGCTTCATACCGTCGGCCCACCCCTCGGTGTAGTGGCGGATGATATGTTCGCAGATCACAGCCCACTTTTGGTAATCCTTCGGGGGCAACGTATTGTATTTTTTTGACCAATGCTCGATCTTGGAGCCCAGACGGTAAAAGACCTTGGCACCGCCTGCATTGATCATGCGCATATAGTCGTCGGTCAATTCGAAATCGTAGGAGGCGGGATCGGTGGGGTCCGCATTAAAGTCGGTAAAGATCATATTGATATCCACAATATGCTCGCCGCCGTAGGTGGCGTAAAAGGATGCGTCATGCGTACGGGCGTAAGGAATACCCGCCGCACGGAAGGGCTCGATATTGGTAATGCGCTGATCGGCGGCAAATTTGTACACAGGGCCGTTGTTCACGCTGTGCATGGGCTTGACCTTGCCCAGATCGGTGGCAAAATCTACGATGATCTGATCCATTTTCAATACCATCCTTGCATTTATTTTGAAAGGGTCAGTTGCATTGTAACCTACCCAACTCAGAATGTCAACCGTTTTGGAACAGAAAATTTTTCTGCTTTTCAGAATGCAGCAAAATCACATGCCGGCGCTCCCGGAACACCTCGTTGCTAGACAGAAACATTCAATTTGTGAAGAATAGAAATAAATAATGCGTTCTATTAAAAGCCGTTCTCCTCATCCGTCGCCTTGGCACGGATGGACCGTCGCCTTGGCACGGATGGACCGTCGCCTTGGCACGGATGGACCGTCGCCTTGGCGCGGATGGATCGTCGCCTTGGCGCGGATGGACCGTCGCGCGGTAGCGCGACACCTTCCCCAAAGGGAAGGTGCGTAAGGCTTTTCGCGTCAGCGAAAAGGGACCCAAGTTTGCTTGCAAACTTGAACTATATCGCCATCGGCGATATTGGCCCGCATGGGGAAGGCCAACGAAGTGCCTGCCGGCGGCACGGTGCGTAAGGCTTTTCGCGTTACTTACAGGCGAGCTCGTATTATTTTCGCCTGGCTGAAACCTTTTTAGTCAATGAAAGGATCTCCCGTAGGAGCGAATGGCGCTAATACAGCTGCGTTGTTCGCACAAGCCCGTGCCTCGCCTTCCCCAGCGGGGAAGGTGGCGCCGTAGGCGACGGATGAGGAGAGCCCATTTCATCTTTCTCTCCTCCCAGATGCCTTGCAATATCTGCACAAACCTCTTGAAATTTGTAATGAACATCGGCATTGCTGTATCTTAACACCGTTATACCGAGTCTGTTGAAATCGGCATCTCTTTTTCTGCCCGCTTGTGCAAGTTATACGGCTACATCAGTCTTCCCCGCAAAGCAGAGTATACGCCTTGTAATACCGCTTGCCGAATTCCCGGCAGGCGGGGGCATCGAAGTGGATGCCGTCAGGCTTCATCGAAAGCCCGGCCGAGGAGACCACGGTACAGTCGGGCAGCTCCCTTGCGATCTCGGCAAAGATCCGATTCAGCCGTGCGGGGCGGTCTCCCCGCTCCCACTTGGGATCGATGCGCTCGGAAAGCTCGCCGATCAAAATAGGAAGTGTCTCGTCCCCAAGATCGCGACGCAGGGCCGTCATCATGGTGATCAGCTTCCCTTTATAAGCGGCAACGGTATCGTCATTTTTGCAATCACTCTCACCCTGGTGCCACAGGATGCCCTTGATCACGGAGGTGCGCCGAGCCAGCCCGCACTGCATGACCGCGTGATCATAAAGGATCTCCCCCGGCATCCATTGAGAAATTTTGGTGCCGCCGTCGGCACAGGGGATCAGCCCTGTTTTCACGCCCCGTTCCGTGGCGTATGCATCGGCAAAGGAGGCGGCAAGGCTGACCCCGCTATGAAAGGCCCCCTCCAAAACAGGACGGTCGGGATTGATCGGCTCACTCATCTTCTGCCAGCGCCCCATGCGCAGCATATAGCATAGCTTGTTGTTGATGGGCTCCACATGGGAAAACTCGCCCCGTCCCGCCATATTTGACTGTCCGATCATCAAAAAGGCATGGAGCTCACCCTCGGTTTTCTGCACTCCGTCATTGATCTGCATAAAAGCACCTCCGTTTTGAGTTTTTTCTTCATTATATCACAAGTCCCGTAAAACGAGAAGACAAATATAAAAAATTCCCGTTCGACCGTTTTGCGGCCGAACGGGATGTGTTTTCGCAATCTTAAATTTTCCTTCTGCAACCGTCGATCTGAATATTCTGTCCCGAAAGATAGGCCGCCCCCTCGCTTGCCAGATAACAGATGAGGTCTGCGTTTTCCATATCGCTGCCTCGTCTTTTCATATAGCAAGGCGCCTTGCTCTCATCCTCATAGACCTCGGCGGCGTAAGGATCGTCATCAGCGGAGGAATTCACGGTTCCGGGGGAGACGCAGTTTACGGTGACACCCTTGTCTGCCACCTCCTTGGCCAGGGCCTTGGTCATGGCAATGACTGCCCCCTTTGAGGCGGAATAAGGCACCATCTTGCGGTTGCCGTACACGCCAGCCACCGAGCCGACATTGATGATCCTTCCCCATCCGCGTGCAACCATGCCCGGGAGCGCGGCATTGGTGCAATGGACGGTCCCCATCACGTTGATATTCAAAAAGCGTTGCCATTCCGCGCTCGTAAATTCACCAAAGAGCTTGGCGCCCCGCCATACACCTGCGTTATTGACGAGAATATCGATCCTGCCGAAATGCGCCAGAGCTTCTGCCACCGATCGGATCACCTGTGCCTCATCGCTGACGTCGCAGGCATAGATCTGCACATCTGCTCCATATGCCGCCGTTTCGGCTCTGACCTTTTCCAGCCCTTCACCGTTCAGATCCAAAAGAACCAGGTGAGCGCCGCGCTCAGCAAAGCACAATGCCGTGGCACGGCCGATCCCCACCGACGCCCCCGTGATCATAGCGACCTTTCCTTTAAACCCCACAAAAATCTCCTCCTTTGATTTGCATCATGCTCATTATAGCACCATGGGGCATCCCTTGACAAGCGCTTTATCGTTTCTGTCAAAATCCATCGATTTTGACAAATAAAACACCCCGTTCGGGCATAAAATACCCGAACGGGGTGTCTCAACAGATCGAACTCGGCTAAGATTTTCGTCATTTGCCAATATTCAACGTGCCTCGGCATCAGCCGCAGGGCTCGTACGCCGTCCAAACGGCAGGGAAATGATAAAACCCACCGCCATCAGTCCTGCCCAAATGAGGATCAGCGGTCCCCAGCCGATGGAGGAGATGGCATCGGTAAAGAGCAGATTTGCCACCGCGGCGGCGATATAGCTCATAAAATCCAGAAATCCGGTGGCGCTGGAGACATTCCCCGTATCGCGCAGACTGGGACAGTAAATACTGAACAGCATGGTGGCGGCGCCTGCCGAGGTAAAGAGCGCCAGCGTCAGGATGATGATATTCAGCAAAGGAACGGTCACAAAATACATCAGCATAAAGCAGACCGTGCTGGCACCGAACATAAAGAGCAGCGTGGGCGTCATGCGGCGCTTCATCACCATCTCGTAGATCGCCAGATTGTTCACGTAAGGCGACAGGGATTTGATCAGGGTGATCCCCGAGAAAATGGCGGCGGCATCCACGGCGGAATACCCCAGATGCTGTGCAAGATAGGTGGGGATCCAGAACACCACCGAGGTGCGCACGATTCCGGTCAGCACGGCGATCAGCGCAAAGCGGATGATCCCCCGTCGCACCAGCAGCTTTACGTCGATACGCTTCTTTTCACCGGGCGCCTGCTTTCGGTAAACGATCCAGCCCTTTCTCTCGCAAAAGGTGAAAAAAAGGAAGCAGCCACCACCCATGACCGCAAGGATGATACTACACACGATAAACGCCACATCCCAATCAAACAGCACCGCCGCCACGCCTGCTAAGGGCGTACCGAAGATCGAGGCGAAGGTAAAGCCGAGACAGCAACGGGTGGCATAGCGCGGAATGGTATTTTCCGACACCACCTTGGTGATGGGGGCAAAGAGCATGGAGAGAAAGAAGCCGCTCATGGCGTACGCCACCGTAGCGCCGACGGCAGAGGGCAGCAGCGGCAACGCGGCGTTACAAACGCCCGACAGCAGCAAGCCGCCGCTGACCATATATTTGGTGGGGACCTTATCCCCGATTACGCCGTTGATCAGCTGTCCGATGGCGTAAGCGATCATGCAGGCGGTGGACATCACACCGATGATCTCCAGAGTAAAAACGCCATCCTCCAGCATTTGAGGCGTTGCGGCACTGAGAATATTTCGGGCAAAATAGCAGGCAAGGTAAGAGATCATACACACACCGCCAAGCGAAATCGCTTTTTTGACCTCCACGTCCCCGAAAATCTGCTTCAGCCTCATGTCAATCCTCCATATTATGAGAGTTTAAAATATCCGTCAGCTTGAAATAACGGCTTTGGGCAGCTTCATCCATGCGGCTTCGGATATAGGCACAAATCGCCTCGATCAGATAGTGATCACACATCAGGGCAGATCTGCCGCCGACGCCTTCGTCTATCGCCGAAACAATCAGCGCGTGATCGCACAGCGACGCAACGGGACTGCTCCCATTGCGCGTGATACAGACCGTGGCGGCGCCGTTCTCCTTGGCGATCCGCACCGTTTCATAGATCTCCTTGGTCCTGCCCGAGGAAGAGATGGCAATCACCAGCGCGTCGCGGTTCAGCACGGTCGCCGTGATGGGGCCGGTCAGCACGTCGGTGGCGTATTCCGCCGGCAGACCCAGCTTTAACAGCTGAAAGCAAAAATCCTGTGCCACGATCCCCGATCGGAAGATGCCGCAGATGCAGATGCGCCTTGCCTGCATGATGCACTCGGCAACCTGCTTTAGCGTTTGCTCCCCGTTCAGCATTTGGGTCGAATGGAACGCCGCGGCAATCGTCTCCGCCGAGCGCCGCATGATATCCTTGACGCCCTCCGGTTCGGTGACAGCATCAGAGCAAGGGGACACTTCCTGCTCTGTTTCCCGCGTCAGCACCCGCTTCAGCTCGGAAAATCCGCCCGATACGAACTTTTGCGAAAAGTTGTTGATGCTCCCCTGAGAAACACCTGCAGCCGCCGACAGCTCTATGGCGGAATATTGCACAAACCGCTCGGGGTCGCGCAAAATGACGTCTGCGATCTTTTTCTCCACCTTGCTTAAAAAATCCCGTTGCGCGCGTAGCTGCTCTAATAACATAATGCCTCCGCAAATTATCATTTTTATCAATCCAAAAATGATTATACGCTTTTTAAGCGGATTGTCAAGCCCTTTCCATCATTTTTCGCAATAAAAAAGAGGCCTTTCGACCTCTCATATCATTTTGAGATAAACATCTGCGTCCAGTAGCTTCCGCCGGATACATAACCTACGCCGATGTGGGTAAAGCTTTTATTGAGAATATTGGCACGGTGCCCCGAGGAATTCATCCAGGCGCTCACCACCGCCGCAGGCGTTTTCTGTCCCTTGGCAATGTTCTCCCCCGCACTGCGGTAGGAGATCCCAAAGCTCTTCATCATCTGAAAAGGTGAGCCGTAGGTGGGACTGGTGTGAGAAAAATAGTTGTTATCCTTCATATCCTGAGACTTGTAGCGGGCCACGCGGGAAAGCTGCCAATCCTGCGTCAGGGGCTCCAGGCCGTATTTGGCTCTCTCCACATTGACCAGACGCACCACCTCGGTCTCATAGTTTGTGACCGTGTTATCCACAGTGGGTATGTTCAGCACCTGCCCGGGATAAATGAGGGCGGGATTCTGAATGTGGGGATTGGCACCGATGATCTCGGAGAGTCCCACCTCATATTTGACTGCGATCTTCCACATGGTGTCGCCCTTGACCACGGTATGGGTGGTGGCGGCGGATGCGCCGATGGGGATCATGACCGCCAACAGCACTGCACTTAAAACAAACACGAACATTCTTTTCTTGATACCTATAATCTTGTACCTCCTATTCAGATTGATTCCATTATAGCATATTTTCGGCCGTTTTTCATATGTAAATACCGGAAAGGAAAAAGGCGGTATAAAAAACGGAAATGATATCCGGAATATTGCTTGACATCGGTTATTTTTTGCTATATACTGAACACAAAGCCACAAAAAGGAGCACACGTATGCAGGATATTGTAAAAGCGGTAGAAAAAAACAGACAGCTCATTCTGGACGCCGAGCGATTTATCTGGAAGCATCCGGAAACGGGCTACAAGGAATTTGAAACCTCAAAATATATGGAAAACGCCTTTGAGGCGTTGGGCTACACCTTGGTACGCGCCGAGGGGATCACGGGCTTTTATACAGTCCTTGATACGGGGCGGGAGGGACCCGAGGTGCTGATCTTAGGCGAGCTGGACTCCATCATTTGTCCCTCCCATCCCGAGGCCGACCCGAAAACGGGGGCCGTTCATTCCTGCGGACACAATGCCCAATGTGCCACACTACTGGGAATCGCCGCCGCGCTGAAGGAGCCGAATATTCTTGACAAATTCTGCGGTCGTATCCGTCTTTGCGCCGTCCCCGCCGAGGAGCTGCTGGAGATTGAGTACCGAACGGGGTTAAAAAAGGCAGGAAAGATTAAATACTTCGGCGGCAAGAGCGAATTCCTCTCCCGGGGCTATTTCGATGGAGTCGACATCGCTTTTATGGTACACACCTCCGTCAAATACTGCACCAACGGCGGCTCGGTGGGCTGTCTTGCCAAGCGCATTGTCTACAAGGGCAAGGCGGCTCACGCAGGGGGCAATCCCGAGGCGGGCATCAACGCGCTTTACGCCGCCAACTGCGGTCTGAATGCCGTCAACGCCATCCGTGAAACCTTTCGGGAGAAGGATCAGATCCGCGTCCACCCCATTGTGACCGACGGCGGTGTTATGGTCAATGCCATCCCCGCTACTGCGGTGCTGGAAAGCTACGTGCGGGGCAAGAGCTTTGAGGCCATCGTACGCGAGAACCGAAAGGTCAACCGCGCACTGATCGGTGCGGCACTTTCCTTGGGTGCCAACATCGAGATCGTGGACACCCCCGGCTATGCACCCTTGGTCAACGACAAGAATATGATGGAGCTGGCCAAGGAGGCCGCCGCCATGGTCATGCCCGATACCGACTTTGAGATGCGTGAGACATATAGCTCGGGGAGCACCGATATGGGCGACCTTTCCTGCATCATGCCCGTGGTACACCCCTATGCAGGGGGCGCTGTCGGCACCAGCCACGGAAACGATTACTATATTGCCGATCCGGAGGCGGCTTGCGTCACCAATGCCAAATGGCAGCTGACGATGCTGCTGCTTCTGCTCCAAAACAGGGCCGAACGGGGTAAGAAAATCATAGCCGAGCACACACCTCTCTTTGCCTCCAAGGAGGCTTACCTCTCCTATGTGGATGGTCTGAACTGCGAGGGCGACCGCATCACCTACCGCGAGGACGGCATAACCGAGGTACGGCTTGACACAGGATCCGTGGAGGAAGGAAACGATAGCAGAGCGATTTGAATTTTATGAAAGAACGGTAGCGAAAATTCGCTACCGTTCTTTGATTTATATCATTTTTCATTGGTGTGATGGGCCGTTTTGTAAAGCTCGCGCCACACATCGGTGTGGGCCTCGCAATCGAGATAATGGGCAAATTTGTGATTGTGCTTGGCCAGGCTGTCGGCATCCTCCCCCACACCGCCTTCGGCAACCGCTTTTTCGTATTTTGGCCGCATTTTCTCACAGAAGGCCCTCCAGCCCTCAAGCCAGGTACCATCGGTCAACGACCGATTACGGGCCGCGAAGTCGGCCATGATCCGATCCTTTTCCTGCCCCGTTGCAAGGGCAATGCCACGCTCGGTCATCACATGAGGAATGAACTCGATACCGTGGGTAGCGGAATCATATCTGACCGAAAGCCCACTGTGCCAGCAATCATCATCCCCCCGCCCCACAAAGTGGAAATTTCCCTGTCCGTAAAGAATGTGGGAGCCTGCGTATTTCTCATAGCACCCGATGCAATGACTGTGCTGACAAAGCACCACATCGGCGCCGCTCCTTACCATGGCGCGGCAGACGCGAACCAATCGCGGAGACGGATAGCGGCAAAGCTCCTTGCCGCCGTGATAAAGCACCACCACTCTGCCGCCCTGCGCCTTGGCGGCGCGGATATCCTCGATGGTATCAAACTCGTCAAAGGGGCGGGCGCCCATGGCATCCTCCATGGCATAGGTGTATTCGTGCTCACACACAGCGATGACCGTGACCCGTGACCCGTTCCTTTCAATAACCAGATTTTTGCGGGAATCAGCATAATTGTCACCAAAACCCGTATACGTGATACCGTTTTTCTGCAAGGCTGCCAGCATATCCTTCACACCGGCACGGCCGTAATCAAAGGAATGGTTATTGGAAAGCCCGCAATGGGTCACGCCCAGCGCACGAAGCGTAGCGGCAGTGCCCACCGAGGCCTTCAGATTCGGCCCGATCTTTTTGATAGGGGTCTCCTTGTCGGTCAGCGCGCACTCCAGATTGACCATATTCACGTCGTTTCCCGCAAACAGGGTGGCCACATCGGAAAAGAGAGCAGACACATTCCCCGCCGCAAAATCAGGATCGGTCAACGCCGTGGGGCAGACATCTCCGCACAAAAGCAACTTCATAAAGCACCTCCGCATCCTATTTTCATCAGTATAACACCATAAACTTGATCTTGTCAACAGTTTTTATCATGTATCCTGCTATGTATGATCTGTAGCATCGCTCCGCATTGACAAGCCCCTCGGGATCTGCTATACTGAGAAGGTATCTGCATTTGAGGAGGATCCTATGGTTACTTTGCTTTTGGCGACTGTTCTCTCCTTTATCGGTACGAACATCGACGACCTTTTTGTATTGATGCTCTTGTTTGCGGGGGCAGAATACAAAAAAGAGAAAATCGCTCTTTTGATAGGGCGGTATCTGGGCACCGCTCTGATTCTGGCGATCAGCCTGCTGGGGGCCTTTGGCCTCAGCTTTCTGCCCGAGGGTTATCTCGGATGGCTGGGACTGATCCCCCTATTGCTCGGCATTAAGGAAGGAATTTTCTACCTGCGCTCACGGGGCAAGGAGGAGGATGACGCACCCACCGTGCGCTCCGGCTCACATCTGTGGGCCGCGGCACTTGTCACCGTCTCCGGCGGTGCGGACAACATCGGTGTGTACATTCCCCTGTTCACCGGATACGAGCCGTGGGAGCTGACCGTTTTTGCGACCGTCTTTGCCGTTCTGACCGCCCTGTTCTGTCTGTTTGCCGACGGGCTGGTAAGTCTGCCCCGCATCAAGGGCCTTCTGCAACGGCACAAGGGGATCTTAGTCCCCGTCGTTTACATCCTGCTTGGTGTATATATTCTGCTGGAGGGGCTTTTACTGTAACAAAAGCAAGGAAACGGTGCGCGATTTAGCGTGTCTCCGTTAAGGAGAACACGCTAATTCGCGCACCGTTTCCTTATTTTTCAAGCATTTTCTGCAATTGCGCCATCTGCTCGGCGGTGGG